>JAGYMR010000017.1 GCA_018400515.1 Tangfeifania sp. | reverse complement strand
GTCTTCACCTCATTTTGCGTTCGGGGCATCCCTATTTCGGGCTTTGGGCAAATGACTTTGTTTCGGAGGAGCAGCTGGAGTCCAACGTGTGGTATCACCTGGTATGGCGCTATATTATTGAAACCGGGGAACAGGCCATTTTTCTCAACGGAAAGAACATTGGCAGTTCGGGAGGGCATCTGCCCTTTTCCGGAACGGGCGACATCCATCTTGGCAGTGCATTATCCCGGGGTGCCAGTCTGCGGGGCTATATCGATGATCTTTATATCTGGAACCGCCCGCTGGGTGCCGAGGAGATCAACCGTCTTTCGCTCGGCGAAGAGGTGATCCCCGAAACGGGAACCCTATCTTACAGCTTTTTCCAGCGGAACCGGGCCATCCTTTTTCTGGCTGTAGTCGTTTTTCTGGGGGCGGGCATTCTTTTTTGGTTTTTTTTACGGAAAAAAAGTCCGCGGACAGGGAAACAGGAAGCTTCCATTCCGGGAAGGAATGGTGCGAACCAGGTAAATCTTTTCGGGGGCTTTTCTGCCATTGATAAGGCAGGTGTGGATGTTTCCTCCTTATTTACCCCGAAGGTGCGGGAATTTTTTCTTTTTGTTTTATTCGGGACCGTGGAGGATGGCTCGGGGAAAAACATTTCCGGGATCAATGAGTATCTTTGGCCCGGACTGCCTGTCAAAAAAGTAACCAACAACCGCGGGGTTACTTTAAATAAACTTCGGAAAATCCTGGAACGAATCGAAGGGGTTGACATCGCTTCCCGGAACGGGTCCCTGGTGGTAACTATGGAACCTCCTTTTTTCTGTGACTATGCAGAGGCTTACAAGCTTTGTCAGGTTCCTGGCGGCATGGATAAACAACAGCTGGAGACCTTTTTCCTTTTAGTTAAGAAAGGACGTTTCCTGAACGGGGACCACTGGCCCTGGTTGGATCAGCTGCGGGGATATACCGGGAACCAGGTCATTGATAATTTGCTTAAACTGGCCTCCCTCTACAAAAAGGAAAACAAGTTTCAGGCCATAGAGGCCCTGGCCAAAAGGATTCTTGAATACGATGATTTGAATGAAGAGGCCATCTACCTGCAGGTATGGACCCTGCAAAAATCCAATAATTTGTATCAGGCAAAGTTCCATTTTAACTCTTTCTGTACGAAATATTCGGAAACTCTTGGTGAACCCTACCCTTACAGTTTTGCAGAATTTTCCCGGAAATTTTCAGAGCATCTTTAGTCCTGGTTTTTCTATCCCCTGGTTGTCAACATCCGAAAACCAATGGATTTATTCGTAATTGCGAAAAGGATCTTGTACCTTTCGTAAAAAACCGGATACCATGGAAAATTTTGCAGATTGGGCATTTGAAGCGGTAATTTTTGACCTGGACGGGGTTATTACCCGGACAGCTGCCACCCACTTTGCCGCCTGGAAAAAGATGTTTGATGGTTATCTTCAGCATAGCACGAAAGAGAACGGGGAACCTTTCCGGGAGTTCACGCGAAAGGATTACCTGAGTTATGTGGACGGGAAACCCCGCTATGATGGAGTGGCCTCTTTTTTGGAGTCGCGGGGGATCCAACTCCCCTGGGGGAACTCCGGGGATGCACCGGGTAAAGCGACCATTTGCGGCCTCGGGAATAAAAAAAATGATTTTTTTGTGGAGGTCCTGAAGAAGGAGGGGGCCGAAGTTTTTCCCTCCACCATAAGGCTTATCCGGGCATTGGGGGGTGCCGGAATAAAACTGGGGGTAGCGTCGTCGAGCAAGAACTGCAAGGCCATTCTTGAGGCTGTTCACCTTCAGGATACTTTTGATGCCCGGGTCGACGGCGTTGTATCTGAAAAGCAGGGGTTGAAAGGGAAACCTGAACCCGATATTTTCACCACTGCCTGTAAAATGCTCGGTGTGTCTTCCTCCCAATCGGTGGTTATTGAAGATGCGGTTTCCGGTGTTCAGGCAGGGGAAAAAGGACAATTCGGTCTTGTTTTGGGAGTCGCACGCACACAAAACGGGGATGAACTGCTGCAGAATGGCGCAGATGCGGTCGTTTCCGATCTGGAGGAGATCAATGGGATTGAAGGGTTGAATCAGCTGTTTCTGGAGCATCAGGAAGAGATCTCCTGAATGCTTTTTTTTAGAAAATCACGGTTGTGGAAATCCGCGTCAACAATTTTATTGTTCCAGATCACAATGTCGAGATCGATCGTCCGCGGTCCGTACTTCGGTGCCGACCGGTCCCGTCCCAATAGATCTTCAATTTTTTTTAACTGCCGGTTGAGTTCCCGCTGGTTCAGTGATGTTTCAATCTTTATCGCCCCGTTGGTAAAATCGGGCTGATTTTTGATGCCGATGGGACGGGTTTTTACCAGGGAAGAGACCTTCAGGATTTTGACCTGTTGGCTCAAAATCGCAAGCATTCTTGAAATGTTCCTTTCTGCATCCACGTTAGAACCAATCCCCAGAAATGCAATGTTTTTACGCATCTTTCCTGCTTTCCATGGCCAGCGAGACCGATTCGGCAAACCGCAAAGCATGGGGTTTATCCACCTCCACTTTTGCCCACTGTACCTGCGCATATTTCATAATTAGGTCAAGGATTCTTTTTGTAAGCACCTCGAGCAGTTTAAACCGCCCCTCCTGAACAAGCACAATGACCTCCTTTGTCAGGGTTTTGTAATCCAGAATATTGACCGGTTCATCCCTCTCCATGGCCTGGGGAGGGATCTCCGTCTCGATCTCAAAGTTGATCACCACATCCTGTTTGTTGATCAGTTCTTCGGGATTGAATCCAATGTAGGTACGTAACAGCAGATTTTTTACTTTTATTCGTGCCATGGTTGTTCGCTTCATTTGTTTTGTCCCAGGTTTTCACCCCCGTCGGCAAAGAGCCTTTGTCCGGTAAGGTGGTCATTATCCAGAATATAGCCGACGCTTTTCAGGACAGGGGTCAGTCCGCCCGGTTTTTTCATGGGAATTTTTTCGGCAAGATTTTGCAGGTAAGACTCATCTTTTCCTTCCGGGGGAAGCGTTATTCCGGGGGCAATGGCATTTACCCGGATATGGGGGCCGAACTCCAGGGCCGCCATCTTTGTTAATTCCCAGAGGGCTTTTTTTGAAAGGGAATAAGCCGCGAAATCCGATTGATTGGTGGTGATCCGGGTGTCGATAAAATTTATAATGTTGCCTTTTTTGCAGTAATCGGCAAAATCCTTTATTAAAATAAAGGGGGCCTTCAGGTTGACATTCAGTTGCTGATTGAAAAGCTCGGTTCCGGTGCCGGAGATATACCCCGGATTAAACGCCGAGGCATTGTTCACCAGTAATTGAAATTTCCCGTATTCGCGGATAATGCGGGGTATCAGTTCTTTCACCTCCTGTTCATCGGCCAGGTTCGACCGGAAACAGGCAAAATGCCGGGCGGGGTAGTTTTTCCGGAGGGCTGCTTCCAGTTCGCGGGCCGGTTTTTCGGAGGAATTGAAATGGATGAGGACATTCCACCCTTTGGCGGCAAGGTATTCGGCTAGCGAACGGCCCACCCGTTTTGCTGCTCCTGTGATGAGTGCAGTTTGTTTCATTCCGTTTGATGTGTTATTATTTTTTCTTCGGCCCTCCATGCTTTCGTTTCGTGTGAAAGGAGCAGCCATTCATTCAGGAAAAACAAAAAAGCAAAAGCAATGTTTACCTCCGGGGAAAAAAGCGGGAGGCCCGTTTAATAACGGGCGGAATAGGTATTTAATTTACTCAGGTATTTCCCGATGATGTCAAATTCCAGGTTCACTAGTGTCCCTTTTTTAAAGGTGTGAAAGTTTGTCACCTCATAGGTGTAAGGGATGATGGCCACCTGGAAGGAGTTGTCCCTGGAATTGATAACTGTAAGGCTTACGCCGTTCACGGTTACGGATCCTTTCTCCACGGTCATGTATCCCTGTTTTGCTTTTTCAGGATCGAAATCATATTCGAAGGTGAAGTACCAGCTTCCGTCCGCTTCCTCCACACCGGTACAAACCGCCGTTTGGTCGACGTGTCCCTGAACGATGTGGCCGTCGAGCCTTCCGTTCATGACCATGCTGCGTTCGAGGTTTACTTTGGAGCCCACTTCGAGCTGCCCAAGGGCCGACTTTAGCAGGGTCTCTTTCACGGCCGTTACTTTATAGGTTTTAGTCTTTTTGTCCACCTCCACCACGGTGAGGCAGACCCCGTCATGCGACAAGCTTTGGTCAACCGTCAATTCTCCGGCAAAGGAGCAGGTGAGGGTTAAATGCACGTTGCCCTGGTCTTCCTCAATCCGGGTGACCGTTCCATATTCTTCAACAATTCCTGAAAACATATTTATATCCATTTAAATTTGTATCTGTTGCACCGCCACCGGCATTTCTGAACTGTGATGGTATGTTCACCGGTCACGGGTAAAGTTCCTGGGTTCGATGGTATATACCCTGGGGGATCATTTTTTCGGGATCCTTTTCAGCCAGAGGAACGCTTCAGAGTCCATTCAAATCCCTCTTTGGTGTCTTTCACCTCTATTCCGAGTGAAGTCAGTTCATCCCGGATGTTGTCAGCGGTGGCATAGTCTTTTCTTTTTTTGGCTTCCAGCCGCAGGTTCAGGAGCAATTGAACGGCTCCTTCCAGCACCTCATTATTCCCGGCATTGGTTGTTTCTTCTGCCTTCAGTCCTAAAATTTCAAAAACCATAGCATTGAAAAAATTGCGCAACCGGTTTAAGTCGGGCGAAGTGATGGAAGCGGCTTCTGTTTTTATGGAGTTGATCATTTTAACGCCGTCGAACAGGTAAGCAATGGCCACCGGGCTGTTCAGGTCGTCATTCAGTGCAGCAAAACATTTCTCTTCCAGTCCGGCGACATCCACGGTGGATTTGTTGGAAACGGGCAGGTCATGAAGTACTTCTGCCGCAGCCATCAGCCGTTCCAGACCCTTTTCGGCAGCCTGAAGGGCTTCATTGGAGAAGTCGATGGTACTTCTGTAATGGGCCTGGAGGATGAAAAAACGGATGGTCATTGGGGAATAGGCTTTTTGAAGCATCTTGTGTTCTCCGGAGAAGAGTTCATCGAGGGTGATAAAGTTCCCCAGGGAGCGAGCCATTTTCTGGCCGTTAATGGTGATCATGTTGTTGTGCATCCAGTAGCGCACGGCCTCCTTTCCATGGCTGGCCGTTGCCTGGGCAATTTCGCACTCATGGTGCGGAAAGGTCAGGTCCATGCCTCCTCCGTGGATGTCGAATACTTCGCCGAGGTATTTGGTACTCATGACGGAGCATTCGAGGTGCCACCCAGGGAACCCTTCACTCCATTTGGAGGGCCAGTGCATGATGTGCTCCGGAGCCGCTTTTTTCCACAAGGCAAAGTCGAAGGAGTTTTTCTTTTCATCCTGTCCTTCCAGTTGGCGGGTATTGGTTTTTATCTCTTCCAGGTTGCGTCCGGAGAGTTTCCCGTAGGCATATTTCTGGTTGTATTTTTCCACATCGAAATAAACCGATCCGTTCACTTCATAGGCATACCCGTTTTTCAGAATGGAATCGATCATCTGCTGCTGTTCAATGATGTGACCGGAGGCCCGGGGTTCGATGCTGGGAGGCAGGACATTCAGCGTTTCCATGTTCCGGTGGAAGTTGTTCATGTATTTTTGAACCACCTCCATGGGTTCAAGCTGCTCAATCCGGGCTTTTTTTGTGATTTTATCCTCTCCCGACTCCGCGGCTTCATTTTCCAGATGCCCGACATCGGTAATGTTACGGACATAGCGGACCTGATATCCCAGAAACCGCAGGTACCGGTAGAGCAGGTCGAATGTAATGTTGGGCCGGGCGTGTCCCAGGTGAGAATCGCTGTAAACCGTGGGGCCGCAGACATAGAGGCCCGCCTTATTTTTCACCAGGGGTTTAAAAACCTCTTTCCTTCTTGTCAGCGTGTTGTAAATGACCAGTTGATTATTCATCATAAAGGATAAAAAATGAAGCAGTACAAAGGTAACACAAAATGGAGGAAATCGGGAATTTTTGGACGGCGATCAATTAATCCTCCGACGCTGGTTGTCCATTTGTTTCGTTTTGAGCCGGGGCCCCTTCAGAAGCAGTGTTCTCTTTTTTCCCATCCTCGTTGAAATGTTTCCGGTAAAACAGCAGGAGGGAAAAGATCCCGACGGTGATGGATGAATCGGCAATATTGAAGACCGGCCGGAAAAAGATAAATTCGGTTCCTCCCCGGATGGGGAACCACTCCGGAATTTGGACCTGAAAAAGGGGGAAATAGAACATATCGACCACCCGGCCATGGAGGAAGGTTTCATAGCCCCCTCCTTCGGGAAACAGGGTGGCTACCTGGCCATAACTGTGGTTGAAGATCAGTCCGTAAAACATGCTGTCAATGATGTTTCCGATGGCACCCGCAAAAATGAGGGCAATGCATATCAGGAATCCAAACGGCAGTTCCTGTTTTCTGTTGAGTTTAAAGAGGTACCATCCGATGGCGATCACGGCCAGGATCCGGAAGATGCTCAGGAATAATTTTCCGAATTCGCCGGCAAACTCAAAACCAAAGGCCATTCCGTTATTTTCCACAAAATGAAGAATGAACCAGTTTTTAAATACCACTATTTCATCTCCCAGTGAAAAATTGGTTTTTACCCATATTTTTAAAACCTGGTCGGCAATAATTACGGAGAAAATGATAACCAGCAGTTTAAAGCGGCGATTCTTCATAACCTTTTGAGTTGGAGCAAAATGCTCATTTCATATCAATACATAAAAAACATCCCGGATATTTTCGGTCAGGAAAAATCCGGGAAGATTAAAGAAAACATTTCGCGCAATTATCCCATACTTTTTTTGGCATCGATGCACAACGTGGCATGCGGTACTGCCCGCAACCGTTCCTTGGAGATCAGTTTGCCTGTTTCACGGCAAACTCCGTAGG
Source organism: Tangfeifania sp. (assembly GCA_018400515.1). The sequence continues at coordinate 15,443 of JAGYMR010000017.1, read as the reverse complement.
TTTTATTTTCGATGCGCACCAAAGCTGCCTGCAGGTGTTGAATAAACTTGAGCTGCCTTTGAGCCAGTTTACCCGCCTCCTCTTTCGAAAGGGTTGCTGCCCCCTCTTCCAGAACCTTAAATGTTGGCGAGGTATCCTGCGTATCATTCCCGTCGCCATGAGTAATGGAATTTCTGTACATTTCATAATCGTCCTGGGCTTTTTTCAGCTTTTCCAGGATGATATTTTTAAATTCCATCAGCTCTTCATCCGAATATCTGTTCTTTTCCGCCATATTAAAAGGTTTTAATTAAATCCTCTTCATCTGTAAACGAATGGCCTAAAATAATAAAATTTCAGATTCCTTTTTAGGCCGTATAACATATCCTCACATTTGTTTCTTCAGGTCAATTCTCGTTACCACCCCCTGTTCGATTTCCACCTCACGGGCAGCGGACGGATCCAGCCTGTCAACCAGTTCGAGATCAGCCGCCAGTGTTTGCGCGCAAATATAACTTTTATGGTTGAGAACGGCACGATTTATTTGGTTATGTTTCAGGATTTTCAGGCTGATTCGGTCGGTTACCTCCAATCCCTTGTCTTTTCTGAGGTTTTGAATTTTATTGATGAATTCGCGGGCAATTCCCTCTTCCCGGAGGGATTCGGAAATGTGAATATCCAGGGCAATGGTTAAAGGTCCCTCGGTGGCCACAGTCCAGCCGGGAATATCCTCTGTCAGGATCTCCACATCCTCTCTGGTAAGGGTGATCCTGTCTGCTCCTTCGAGGATGGATATTTCCCCGGTTTTTTCCAGTTTTTCTATATCCTGCTGGCTAAAACCGGCAAGGGCAGTCGTGATCTGTTTCATCCGTTTTCCGTATTTGGGTCCCAGGGTTTTAAAGTCGGGTTTAATTTTTTTCCGGATGACGCCGGTAGCGTCGGAGATAAACTCCACCTCTTTGACATTTACTTCTGTCAGGACAATGTTTTGGACCGATTCGAACTGTTGCCGGAAGTGTTCATTGGGCACCGGGATCATAATTTTTGCCAGGGGCTGGCGGACTTTCAGTTTTTCCTTTCTTCGCAGGGCCAGCACCATGGAAGATGCTTTTTGTGCGATGCCCATTTTTTCTTCCAGGTCCTTGTTTATCATGTTCTCTTCGAACACAGGAAACCGGGCAAGGTGAACACTTTTCTCTTTCCCGCCGGCCTTTCCTTTTATCAGGTCGGTATACAGCAGATCGGCGTAGAACGGGGCTATCGGAGCCAGGAGGAGGGCAACGTTCTCCAGGCAGGTATAGAGGGTTTGATATGCCGAGATTTTGTCTTCCGTATATTCGCCTCCCCAGTAGCGTTTGCGGCTCAGCCGGACAAACCAGTTGCTCAGATTCTCGGTCACAAATTCGGAGATTGCCCGCCCGGCACGTGTCGGTTCGTAGTTTTCATAACTCTGTTCCACCTCCTTTATCAGGGAGTTCAGCAGGGAAATGATCCACTGGTCCAGTTCGGGACGCTGATTAACCGGAATTTCTTTTTCCGCAAAATGGAAATCATCCACATTGGCATAGAGCGCAAAGAAGTTGTAGGTATTGTAGAGGGTTCCGAAGAATTTCCGTTTTACCTCCTCTACGCCGGCAATGTCAAATTTCAGATTGTCCCAGGGCTGGGCATTGGTTATCAGGTACCAGCGCAAAGGATCGGAGCCGTATTTTTCGATGGTCTCAAACGGGTCAACGGCATTTCCGTATCTTTTCGACATTTTATTGCCATTTTTGTCGAGTACCAGTCCGTTGGAGATGATATTCTTAAAAGCGACCGAATCGCTCACCATGGTGGCAATGGCATGCAGCGTAAAGAACCAGCCCCGGGTCTGGTCGACCCCTTCGGCGATAAAGTCGGCCGGGAAAAGGGCGGTCGATCCCCAGTCTGCTCCTTCAAATAAAGGATTGAAGGGGAAATGGTGCTGGGCATAAGGCATGGCCCCGGAATCGAACCAGACGTCGATCAGGTCCGGTTCGCGGTACATCTTCTTTCCGGAGGGTGATACCAGAACTACCTGGTCGATGTAGGGTTTGTGAAGGTCAATGTTTTTGTAATTTTCTGCAGAGGTATCCCCGGGTTTAAATTTTCCATAGGGATTCTCTTTCATGAACCCGGCAGCGATGGCTTTTTCAATTTCCTTCATCAACGCTTCAGTGGAACCGATGCAGATCGCTTCGGATCCGTCTTCGGAGCGCCAGATGGGAAGCGGGGTACCCCAATAGCGGGAACGGCTCAGGTTCCAGTCGACCAGGTTCTCCAGCCAGTTGCCGAAACGGCCGGTGCCGGTGGATGGCGGTTTCCAGTTGATGGTGTTGTTCAGTGCCACCAGGCGCTCTTTTACGGCCGTTGTTTTAATGAACCATGAATCGAGGGGGTAGTAAAGCACCGGTTTATCGGTTCGCCAGCAGTGGGGGTAATTATGGACGTGTTTTTCAATTTTAAAGGCTTTGTTGTGGTGTTTTAGCATCACCGAAATGTCTAAGTCGACAGTGGGGGCATCTTCCTCCAGTTTGTCATCGTATTCATTTTTTACGGAACGTCCTGCAAACGGGCGGTAATTTTCGGTATTAACGAATTTCTCAACAAAGGCTTCCGACATATTATGAACCGGGAAAAATCGTCCTTTCCGGTCAACCAGCGCCTGTGTTTTTCCATCTGCATCGCGGATGACAAGCGGGGAGATTCCGTTTTGTTTCGCTACCCGGTCATCGTCTGCACCAAATGTGGGGGCGATATGCACAATTCCGGTTCCCTCCTCAATGGTTACGAAATCGCCTGTAATGACTTCAAAGGCTTTCCCTTCGGGTTTCACCCATTCGATGAGTTGTTCGTACTGAACACCGGCCAGTGCTTTGCCGGAATATTCCTCCAGGATCCGGAAAGGGATTTTTTTATCGCCGGGCTTGTAATCTTCCAGCGGAAGGTTTTCATTTTCCGGATTGAAAAAGACATGAAGCAGGTCTTTTGCCAGCAGGAGGGTGACCGGTTGCCCGGTGTAGGGGTTGACCGACCTGACTTTTGCATAGGTGATATCCGGTCCTACACACAGGGCAGTGTTGGAGGGAAGTGTCCACGGCGTGGTGGTCCATGCCAGGAAATAGACATCGGAATCGGTTCCTTTAAAAAGAAACTCCGATCGTTCGTTTCGAATGGCCTTAAACTGGGCAACCACCGTGGTGTCTTTCACATCCCGGTAACATCCCGGCTGGTTTAATTCGTGGGAGCTGAGGCCGGTTCCTGCTGCGGGGGAATAGGGCTGAATGGTGTATCCTTTGTAAAGCAATCCTTTGTCATAGATTTTTTTCAGCAACCACCAGACCGATTCGATGTAACGACTGTCGTAGGTGATGTAGGGATCATCCATATTGACCCAGTACCCCATCAGGCGGGTGAGCTGTTCCCACTCGCGGGTATATTTCATTACCTCCTTGCGGCAGGCCGCGTTATAATCTTCGACCGAAATGTTTTTCCCGATGTCTTCTTTAGTGATGTTCAGCGATTTTTCGACGCTCAGCTCCACGGGGAGACCGTGCGTGTCCCATCCGGCTTTCCGGTGAACGCGGAAGCCTTTCATGGTTTTGTAACGGCAAAAAATATCTTTGATCGTCCGGGCCATCACATGGTGGATCCCCGGCATTCCGTTAGCCGAGGGCGGACCTTCGTAAAAGACAAAAGGGGTGTGCCCTTCGCGGGTAGAAATACTCTTATGAAAGGTATCGTCTTCTTCCCAGCGCTTTAATACCTGTGTGTTGATCCGCGAAAGATCCAGTTGCTTGTATTCCTTGAATTTCTCTGCCATAAAAAAACCTTATACTGTTTTTCTTTCTAAAAAAACATGCAAATATAGGAATTTTTGGGGGAGTGACTGAATTTAAATAATATTCAAATCCCTTTCATTTTCAAAATAAATTCCGGTGTACCGGAACGATTTATTAATTTTGTATCCGGAATTGAAAAAAAACGTTAACCTATTTGATTTTTAAAGACCGTGAAAGTAATTGACATTATAAACAGCGCCCGTGATCCGGTTTTTTCTTTTGAGTTATTGCCACCGCTGAAAGGGAATGAACCCACCCGGCTTTACCGGACCATTGAAAGCCTGCTGGATTTTGATCCGAAATACATCAATATTACCACTCACCGGGATGAGGTGGAGTTCAGGGAACAGCCGGACGGGACCATTGAAAAACGGACTACACGAAAACGGCCGGGGACGGTTGCCATTGCGGCTTCTATTCAGCATCGCTACGGGATTCCCGTTGTGCCGCACATTCTTTGCGGCGGTTTTACCAAAAGCGAAACCGAATACGTGCTTATTGACCTGCATTTCCTGGGGATTGAAAATGTTTTGGCCCTCCGGGGGGATGGCATAAAGAGCCAGCATATTTTTAAACCGGAGAAGGGGGGCCATGCGCATGCCGACGAACTGGTGGAACAGATCGACCGGCTTAAAAAGGGCATTTACCTCGAAAAAGATCTGAAAAACAACACGCCGCTCGATTTTTCTGTTGGGGTGGCGGGATATCCCGAGAAGCATTTTGAATCACCCAATATGGAGCAGGATCTTACCTGTCTGAAGCGGAAGGTGGATGCAGGTGCTGACTACATTGTGACTCAGATGTTTTTTGACAACCGTGTCTATTTCGATTTTGTGGAGAAGTGCCGGGCCATTGGGATTGATGTTCCCATTATCCCGGGGATAAAACCCATTAATCTGAAAAATCAACTGACCGTGTTGCCCAAGATTTTCAGCATTGACCTGCCCGAAGCGTTATCGAAGGAACTGGTTAAATGCAAAAATAACGAAGAAGCCCGCCGGGTGGGAACCGAGTGGGCCATTGTCCAGTCGAAAGAGCTGGTAGCCCGCAATGTGCCTTCCCTGCACATTTATACCTATGGCGTTTCGGATAATGTACGGGAAATCGTAAAGGCGGTTTTCTGAAAATAAAATGGGGATCTATTCTCAGGGATTTTCCACCAGGCCATTGCTGGCAGGGAATTCCATCTCCATCTGCCGGTTGAGTTGATCGTTCTCCTTTTGATTGTTAAATTTCATGGTATAGATCATGGCGGCCACCTGCCGGAGTAAATTCCGTTTATCTTTATTGGGGGCATACACATAGCCAAAAGCAACCACTACCCGCTGGCCGGCCAGGTCGAGTTCGGCAAGCGAAATATAGGGCCCGCCCATAAAATCGTTCCGGAGGCGCCAGAGGCCGCGCATTTCTGTGGCATAGTTTCCGTTATGTTTCCGGAAGCGGAAGAGGGGATCGATCCTTTTTTCGGTAGCCATGTAACTTCCCTTGCTGGGACCGGGAATATTGGCTTTAAAAACACTGTCGCGCACCGATATCAGGTAATCCCCGGTGAACGTACTGTCTGAAGTATAGGGGAAGGTATAAAGAACAATGCCCTGGGAGATATCCGGTGTTTCATAACGGAGCCAGATAAAGTTTTCCTTTTTTTCAGCAATCTGAAAACCGGGCGCCGTTTTCATGGTGAGATTAAAATCGTCGCTGAGGACATTGAAAATTCCTTTTTCATAATATTTGCTATAATTCATTATAAGTCTTTCGCGCTCCGCATCAAGGAAATAGTTCAGTATCCGTTCTTCGTTCTCCCTGAAGATCTGCACAAAATTTTCTTTGTCTTTTGCCTGAATAATGACCGTTGCCTGGGGGGAGGCCCAGACATCGTCCTTAAATGTCACGCGGGCCGAATCAACATTCGGGGAGATTTGTGTTTGAATGATGTTCCGGGTGCTTTTAAAAATGCTTTTAAAGGCATCTCGGGGAACACTCACCAGGTCGAAAAGCGGCTCGTCCTGGGGAAGGGCCGGATGCTCCTGTGCCAGGCTCTGCCGCAAGACCTCTCCCGGCTGGTCCTGCCAGGAGGCTTTGGAGATCACCACAACGACTTCACCCGCATTGCCGGTGATGTTCTTCCGGAGTCCGGTGCCGGAATTTTTGCAGGAAAAAAGGGCCACCGGCAACAACAGAAGAATTAATGCACGGAATGGTATTTTTGGATGCATGGTATTGAATTTTTTTGTTTCGGATTTGAACATTCAGGTATAAAAATAAAAAATCCCGTTCATACTCAGATGTATAAACGGGATTTTTTCAGCCTGTATGGTGCATTATTTTTCTATTTTTTCAGGATCCTCTTTTTGGTCCTTTTGGTCACTTTCCCCCTCCTCATCTTTTGTGGCCTTTTTAAACTCCTTCATTCCTTTTCCAAGGCCCTTCATTAATTCAGGGATTTTGCGCCCGCCAAAGAGGAGCAATACAATAATCAGAATGATAATTATTTCCTGGGGCCCGATAAATCCTGCGATTACAAATAAGTTCATCTGTTTATAATTTATGATTTTCAATGGTAACACTTGCAACTTCCATGAAATTTGTCATCATACTCCTGTTTGGATGAATTTTATTCATGGTCGTTTCATGGTTCAAAATTAAAAAGTTTTGATGCAAAAATAGAATTTTTTTACTTAAAAAGTCCCATTAATCATTTTAATTATATCATTGGCATTGGCAAAGAGCACCAATGCCAGCAGCAGGATCATTCCGGCCACCTGCGCGTATTCAAGAAATTTTTCCCCGGGCTTTCTGCCGGAGACCATTTCGAAGAACAGAAACAGGACATGTCCGCCGTCGAGTGCCGGGATCGGCAGTAGATTCATGATGGCAAGAATAATGGAGATAAAGGCGGTCATATTCCAGAACGAAAACCAATCCCAGCTTCCGGGGAAAATGCTTCCGATGGTGGCGAATCCTCCCAGTGATTCATAAGCTTTTGTGTCGGGGCGGAAAAAGAGCCTGAACTGCTTCAGGTAGTCTTTGGTGGTTTGTACCCCCCGCTGGATTCCTGCCGGTATGGATTCGAGGAATCCGTAGTCAATGGTTTTCAGATCAAAAAACTGTTCGGTATAATTTTTGATACGGATCCCGATCATTCCTGCTTCATTGATTCTCACCGGGATCTCCAGGGTTTGACCGTTCCGGATAACATTCAGCTCCACTGTTTCGCCTGCATGCTCCTGCGTGGCTTTCTGCCACTGATCGTGAAATTCAAAATTCCGGCCGTTCATTCCGGTGATCTTATCTCCCTCCTGCAGTCCCGCATTTTTGGCCGGCGAGTCTTTCATAAAGCCTTCCACTTCAAGCCGGAAAGGGATGCGCGGCGCCAGGATCGATTTGTTTTTCAGCAAAATGGCCTGGTCTTCATTGCTGATGGGAACGTCCATTGTTTGGCCGTCTCTTTTCACCTGCACGGACCGGGCGTTGTCGAGCACGATGGAGGGGATTATTTTCATGAAATTTTCGACATGCTGGTTGTCGACCGAAACGATTTTATCTCCCGTTTCAAAGCCTATTTCCCGGCCCGCTTCGCTTGCCACGATTCCGTATTTTACGTTGTCGGTCGGGAGGTACTCCTCTCCCCAGGCATACAAAACACCGATGTAGATGATCATGGCAAACAGGAAATTCATAAGTACGCCGCCGAGCATGATCAGCAGGCGCTGCCATGCCGGTTTTGCCCTGAATTCCCATGGCTGGGGCGGCGTTTTCATGGCTTCTGTATCCATCGATTCATCGATCATTCCGGATATTTTGACATAGCCCCCCAGAGGCAGCCATCCAACCCCGTACTCCGTTTCCCCTTTTTTTACTTTGAACAGGGAAAACCAGGGATTGAAAAAGAGGTAAAATTTTTCCACCCTTGTTTTAAACAGGCGGGCAAAAATAAAATGCCCCATCTCGTGCAAAATGACGAGAATGGAAAGGCTTAAAATAAGCTGTGCCGCTTTTATCAGTATCGTCTCCATTCAATTATTCCTCTACGTTTTTGTTTCCTGTTAACAATTTTGTCAGCCGGGTTGTTTCCGCATTGGTCCGGATTAAATCATCCAGGACCGGATTTTTGATAAACGAAACTTTTTCCATGGCTTTTTCTATGATATCAGGCATTTGCAGAAAACCGGTCTTTCCCTCCAGAAATGCCTTTACCGCCACCTCATTGGCGGCATTGAGTATGCAGGGCATGTTTCCCCCCGCATTTAATGCTTCGTAAGCGAGTGCAAGGTTACGAAAAATTTTTGTATCTGGTTCAAAAAAATGGAAGGTTGGAAAACCGGAGAAGTTAAACCGGGGATAGTCGTTTTTTATCCGGTGGGGAAACCCCAGTGCATACTGGATGGGCAGGCGCATATCGGGCAGGCCGAGCTGGGCTTTTATGGAACCGTCTTCAAACTGGAGGAGGGAGTGAATAATGGATTCGGGGTGAATCACCACGTCAATTTTTGAAGCCGGCAGGCCAAAGAGCCAGTGGGCTTCTATGACCTCTAATCCTTTATTCATCAGGGTTGCTGAATCGATGGTGATTTTGGGGCCCATTGCCCAGTTGGGATGATCGAGCGCCTCCTTTATGGTTACTTTTTCCAGCTCTTTTGCTGTTTTTTCACGGAAAGGGCCGCCTGAGCAGGTGAGGATGATCTTTTCCGGAGGGTTGTTGATTTCGCCCACGAGGCATTGAAACAGTGCGGAATGTTCGGAATCGACCGGGATAATGTCCGCCTGGTTTTCTTTGGCCAGCCGCGTGATGATATCCCCGGCCACTACCAGGGTCTCCTTGTTTGCCAAAGCAATGGTTTTTCCGTTTTTCACTGCATGATAGGTCGGAACCAGCCCTGCGTAGCCCACCATAGCTGTCACCAACAGGTCGATGGTTTCCATTTGCACTACCTGGTTCAGGGCCTCACTGCCGGCATAGACCTTGACAGGTTCCTGCCGGAGGGCGTCGGCCACCAGGCGGTATTTTTGCTTGTTGGCGATTACCACCGCGTTGGGTTGAAATTTTTTGGCCTGCCCGACTAAAAGATCCACGTTGTTATTGGCTGTTAATACCTCCACTTCAAAAAGGTCCGGGTTGTTTTCGATAACCTCCAGGGACTGTGTTCCAATGGAGCCGGTTGAACCAAGGATGGCAATTCTCTTTTTCATTTTATTAAAAATCAATGTATTCCTCCGGATCGAGCGGCGTTCCTTTATGCCAGAGTTCAAAATGGAGGTGCGGACCGGTGGATATCTCTCCGGTATTGCCCAGAATGGCCACGGCCTCACCCGCTTTAACCTTGTCATTCGTCTCTTTGAGCAATTCTGCGTTGTGTTTATATACCGAGATCAGTTCGGCGCTATGTTGGATATAAAGGATATACCCCGTTTCGAAGGTCCATCCGGAAAAAATGATCGTCCCATCCAGTACGGAAGAGATACGGGAATTCGGTTCCCCCACCAGATCAACTCCCAGGTGATTGGCCGACGGATCAAAAGGGTTGGTGATGATCCCTTTTACCGGGAGAAAAAAATGGATCTGGCTCAGGTCCAGGTTTTTCTTTTTCCCCTGATCCAGCGATAAACTGGTTTGTTCTGCCATGAGTTTATCCTGGAAAACCGAATCGTGGTTGTATTCTTCGAATTCGATGTTGTTCGGCTCAATGGTTGTATCAATGCGGATGCGATCCTCAGGAATTTCGCCCGAAACGATCGCCTGGATGCCTTTAAAGAACTGATCCCTTTTCTCCAGTTCGTTTTCCAGTGAATCAATTATTAATGCTGTGTGGATCAGCTGCTGCCGGTATTCCGCTTTGGGATAACCGGGAATGTATTCCCGCAGGCCGGTCGTGGCTATCAGCAGGATGACAAGAACAACGATCACGGCCGACAAAAGGCTTGTTACGGTAAATACCTTCAGGCGGGTCAGCTTCATGCTCCAGACCGACTGAAAAGTGGTATCGTTGTATATGATCAACCGGTAACGGTCGCTGAGTTTTTTTAAGAGCTTTTTCTTCACGTTCCCCTTCAATTTTTGCGAATTACAAATTTAGAAAGAAATAAGAAACAACAACGGGGTTTAAGTTTTTTTAATCTTCCCTTCCTTCGCTGCCTCGTTCCGGCGAAAATTTTTTTGCCCTTTTGAGCCTCCTGATGGCATTTTTTTTGTATGCATGAAAATTTTCACCACGGGATTCGTTCTTTACTGTTTAAGTGCTTCGGCGGGAACCTCAGGAACTTCCGCTGGTCATACTGGTATCCGGGGCTGTTATTTTTACCATGCCTGTTTCATTTAAAAGAAAGCGGAAATATTATATTTGTACTTTTTTAAATTTATAAACTTTATAAGATATATGAGAAGATTGAGTTTTTTATTGCTCTTTGGTGTTCTGTTTTCAGTGCGTGGTCTTGCGGATGAAGGGATGTGGCTCCCCTCACTGGTCCACCGGCTGAACATGGATGAAATGCAGGAGATGGGCCTGGAGTTGAGTGCTGAGGATATTTACAGCATTAACCAATCAAGCATGAAAGATGCGGTGGTTGCCCTTGATCATGGCTCCTGCACAGGAGAAATCGTATCCCGGGAGGGATTGCTGTTGACGAACCACCATTGCGGATTTGATGATATACAAAGCCATTCCTGTGTGGAACATGATTACCTGAAAGATGGCTTTTGGGCCATGTCCCGCGATGAGGAACTGCCCAATCCGGGGAAAACCGTTTCGTTTCTTGTTCGTATTGAAGATGTTACGGATCAGGTTCTGGCCGATGTGGCGGATGAAATGAGTGAGGAGGAGCGGCGGGAAGCGATCAATTCCGTTTCTTATGATATTGAGCGCGAGGCAAAAGGGGATACGCATTACGAAACCTATGTGCGGAGCTTTTTTAATTCCAACAGGCATTACCTTTTTGTAATTGAAACGTTCAGGGATGTCCGGTTGGTGGGGGCTCCCCCGCAGGCGTTGGGAAAATTCGGGGGAGATACCGACAACTGGATGTGGCCGAGGCATACCAATGATTTCAGTATCTACCGTGTTTATTCGGGTCCCGACGGAAAACCGGCCGAATATTCGGAAGATAACATCCCTTTAGAGCCCAGACATGCCCTGCCGGTTTCACTCGAAGGTGTTGAGGAAGGGGATTTTGCCATGATCATGGGGTACCCGGGCCGGACAAACCGGTATAAAACTTCCTACGGGGTCAATTATACCATGGAGGTTACTAACCCGGTACGCATTGAAGTGCGAGATGAAAAGCTCCGTATTCTTGACAACTATATGGACTCCAGCCAGAAAGCCCGAATTCAGTATGCCTCAAAATACGCCGGAAGTTCCAATTACTACAAATACAGCATTGGACAGAACAAAGGATTGAGAAACCTTCAGGTGATTGCTAAGAAGAAAGACCTTGAGGAGCAGTTCCGTCGCTGGGTCCGTGCGGATAGTGACCGGGAAGAGAAGTATGGCAGAGCGCTGGATTACATTGCCGATGCCTATTCCGAAACCGAAGCCCCCAAGGCCCGGGAGTACATGGCGGAAGCGATGGTCCGCGGACCGGAGATCTTTATGTTTGCCTATCGTGCTTATCCGTTATACCGTTTGCTCGGGGAGGACGATACCGGTCAGGAGAAGATCGAAATGGTAGCTGAACGGATCGCGGAAAGCACCCGGGATTTTTTCAGGGATTATCATCCGGAAACTGACCAGAAAGTGGTGGCGGCCTTGTTAAAATTGTATGCGGATAATAATCCTCCCCGCTTTTATCCCGACTTTTTTGATAAAGCGATGAAACGGTATAACGGGGATTTTTCAAAATATGCCCGGAAAATGTTCCGCAAGTCCATGTTCTCCGATCAGGAAGCATTGATGGAATTTTTGGAGGATCCCTCCTACCGGCCGTTGAAAAAGGACTGGATATTCCAGGCTTCAAGGGATGTTTTTGAGAAATACCGGGAAATTGGTGAACTGGCAGGAAAAAAGGATGAACAGCTGGCCAAAGGAAGGCGGTTGTTTCTGGCGGGATTGATGGAAATGGAGGAGGACAGGGATTTTTATCCCGATGCCAATTCGACCATGCGGCTGACTTATGGCCAGGTGGAGGATTATGAACCGCGTGACGGGGTGATCTATAAATACTATACCACCACCGACGGGTACCTTGAGAAAGAGATTCCGGGAGACGACGAATTTCATGTACCGGAGCGAATGAAAACATTGCTGAAAAATAAAGATTTCGGTCGCTATGCCGGTGACGACGGGAAATTGCATGCCTGTTTCATAACCAACAACGATATTACCGGCGGCAACTCCGGCAGTCCGGTCCTGAACGGAAGCGGTGAACTGATCGGCATTGCGTTTGACGGCAACTGGGAGGCAATGAGCGGAGACATTGCCTTTGAACCGGAGCTGCAGCGTTGCATCAATGTGGATATTCGTTTTGTTTTGTGGGTGATTGATAAATATGCCGGAGCCACGCATTTAATTGACGAAATGGAGATTGTGGAGTAATCCGCTCCTTGTGCTGATATGGCCAAACCCAGGATAACCATCTATACCGACGGGGCATCCCGCGGGAATCCCGGACCGGGGGGGTATGGGATTGTTCTCCTCTCCGGGCCTCACCGGAAGGAGCTTTCGAAAGGCTACCGGCATACCACCAATAACCGGATGGAGTTGCTGGCCGTGATTGTGGCCCTTGAAACCCTTAAAATCCCGGGAAGCGATGTGACGGTTTATACCGATTCAAAATACATTGCCGATGCGGTTGAAAAGGGGTGGGTGTTCAACTGGGTAAAAAAGCGCTTCAAGGGGAAGAAGAATCCCGATTTGTGGATGCGGTTTCTGGAGGTGTACAAAAATCATCAGGTTAAGTTTGTTTGGGTTAAGGGGCATGCCAACAATCCATTGAATGAGCGTTGCGACCAGCTGGCCGTGGAAGCTTCCACCGGGCCTAATCTGGAGGAGGATGAGGGGTATCCGGGCTGAAACGGGAAGCCCCCCGGCCTGCAGATGTTCGTCCGGGAGTGTTTTCTACCGGCAGCTCCCCGGGGCTACCTGTTTTTGGGAAGGCCTGCCGGCCTGTCCGGCTCAAAATTCAGCAGCAGTTGCTTGTCCCGGACCCTGAACGAACGCCGGTGGTATTTACTGAATCCCCGTTCGGCGATGGCCCGGCGGTGCTCTTTGGTTGCATAGCCTTTATTCCTGTCCCATCCGTACCAGTGGCACTCTTCGTGGATTTTTTTCATGTATTCATCCCGCCAGGTTTTTGCCAGAACCGATGCCGCTGCGATGGAATAAAAACGGCCGTCCCCTTTAACCATGCAGGTAAATGGAATCCCGGACCGGGGCCGGAAGCGGTTGCCATCGATTAACAGGTGCTGGGGTGTAATTTTCAGTTTCCGGATGGCCCGGTTCATGGCCAGGAATGCAGCATTCAGAATATTCATCCGGTCAATTTCCCCGGGAGTTGCCGATGCTACGGCCCACGCCCGTGCGGTGGCCTCAATCTCCCGCCGGAGGGTCTCCCGTTGTTTTTCGGTAAGTGTCTTTGAATCATTCAGTACCGGGTTTTCGTAGCCGGGGGGAAGAATTACCGCTGCTGCAAAAACGGGACCCGCAAGGGAACCACGGCCCGCCTCATCACAACCCGCCTCGACCACTCCTTTTTTAAAATATTTCAGCAGCGTTGTTTTCATTACCTTTTGTGATGTTAGCATCATGCTCGTTTCATTCGATAACCTTTTGTGTCTCCCGTATCAGCCATACCATTTCCGTTTCCGTCCCTGCAGGTTGCTAAGCACCTGGTTGGTAATGTTTACATCATGAACGATCTGAAAATCGAACATGCCCACGCAAATGAAATCAGCTCCGTTCTCAAAGGCCCATTTGAAGCCATCCTCCGGAGGAATGGCTCCTGCTGCAAGCACTTTGAACCCCATCACCGGAACCCGGGCACGCTCTACAAAAGCGGTGGTTTTTTCCGGGAACAAACAGAAGCAGTTGTCGTGAAACCGGTCATGATCGGCGTATTTTTTGCCATCCACCTCGAAGGGGACCCGTTTTTCCCGGGGGTGGGCCGACCAGTAGCGGTCATGATGCATGGTTTTCATGTAATAATCGGGAATGATTCCTTTTTCTTCGCAGACCATCAGCGAATCCACCGTGTGGGCTGCCAGGCCCGCTGTATATCCCTGACTCCGGATCTTTTCCAGCATTTTCCCGATCACGTCCGTTTTGTTATCCCGGACCAGCCAGTCGCACCAGTTCCCCTGTATCTGAAGGATATCGACGCCGTAATCGATGGCTTTGTGGATGTTTACAAAATAGTCGTTATGCTCCATATCCGGATGTACCTGTGAAATGACTTTAATTTTGCTCCCCGTAATTTTTTTGTATTTCCGGAGGGTTTCATTGGTGGGGAACCCGATATTGATGGCATTGATTCCGGCTTTTTCGGCCAGCATCAGCGTTTCAAAGATCTTTTTTTCCGTATTGTATGCCCGGAAGAGGGAGGGGACATAGATCAGGTCCCGGGAATGTGCCCAGCCGCCGATGAGGTTGCCCCCTAAGACCAGGCGGCTTAATGCATGGGTGCCGATGTTCCCTTTGGGGAGGTCCCCTTTCAGTTCACTGAGGGCAGCCCTTCCTGTTTGGATGGTAGCCCCCGACAGGGTGTCCACGTTGTATTGGCGGGTTTCCCGGAAGGCCCCCCAGCCCATGATTCCGAGCGCGGGCACCGCAGCCAGGTTTTTTATGGCCTCTCTGCGGGAGTGAAGGCTTCCCTTCTGTTCCCCGGCCGGTGTTTTTATTTCATCGCGTTTCCATTGAAACCAGGGGAGGGCATGTAATCCATACCCCTTTTCTTTGATCACTAGTAGTAAGAACAGGGCGAGGGCTTCGATGATGTTCCGGTTGACAATGAAAAAATTCCCTTCGGAGGGCGCCAGCAGGAATGAGCCGCCAAAAGGGGGATAGGCAAAATAGTACAACAGCAGCAGCAAGATCCCCGAAACGGAGGCGATGCGGAGGGCCAGTCCCAGAAACAGGGCCAGTCCGATCAATAAAAGGGCAGCCACATTCAGGGGATCAATGATCTCTATGAGGCTCTCCGTTGCAGCCAGTCCGTGGTAGAAGCCGGCAAAAGGACCGGTGGCATTGGCAAGGAATCCGGCAGCTGTCCAGTTGCCAGCAACCAGTTTTACCAATCCTTCGTAAAAAAAATGCCAGCCAATGGCGATTCTGAAAAGGGTGATGCCGGTTTTTTTCAAGTTTCCGGATTTGTCCCGCAGTGTTCCGCTCATGGGTATTTTGATTGTGGTTTTAACAAAAATAACCTATTTGGAAGCTAAAAGAAACGCCCTTTCCGGATCACTTGCAGCGAGATGTCCAATTTAGACGCATTTTTAATAAGCTGAGGGGGATATCCAAAAAGAAAAGGCAGCTTCAACAAGCTGCCTTAAAGCCATGAAAACAATTAAACAATGTTCAGAAAACAGAAAACTAGAAACAATTAAATCGTCATAATATCTTTTTCTTTAGCTTCCACTAAAGCATCTACTTTTTCTCCATAGTCATCGGTCATTTT
>JAGYMR010000169.1 GCA_018400515.1 Tangfeifania sp. | reverse complement strand
GTGTGCCGCCCGAAAAATGTGATTAATTGCCGGATAATTAGGCGTAACGCCGTCATCGAATTTAATGGACACCCGTTTATTGAGGGAAACAGTTCAAAAACTGCTAAACATTTCTGTTATATTCCCTTTTTATTCCGGTCCATCTGTTCCTCATCCGAAAAATCATTTTCCGTGGTATGTCCTTTCAGCGGAACGATCTTTTCGTGAATGGCATCGATGAACCAATCCGGTTGCGGGAAGAAAAAGTCTTCCAGCTCATGGGCCGGAGTGATCCAGTTGCGTGAACCAACCACGACGGGTGGTGCATCGAGGTAATCAAATGCCAGTTCAGCAATGTTTGAAGCCATATCGCGCAGGAATGAACCGCGGCCGGTAGCATCACCGGAGATAATGATCCGTCCGGTCTTTTTCACTGATTCGATGACTTTTTCGTAATTAAACGGGACCAGAGAACGGGCATCGATCACCTCTGCGGAGAAGTTGTATTTCTCTTTCAGTTTATCGGCCGCTTCAAGAGCCCGATAGAGGGTCGCTCCAATGGTCAGGATAGTTACATCACTGCCTTCCCGCTTTACATCGGGTTCGCCGAGCGGAATTTCATAATATTTTTCAGGCACGCCCCCTTCATGGAATTGTTCACCCATGTCATAGATGCGCTGGCTTTCGAAGACGATGACCGGGTCTGTTCCCTGGAGGGCGCTGTTCATCAACCCTTTGGCGTCGTATGGTGTTGCCGGGAAAATTACCTTGAGGCCCGGGATATGGGCAGCCAGGGCTGTCCAGTCCTGCGAATGCTGCGCCCCGTATTTTGAACCGACAGAGACCCTGACGGTGACAGGCATTTTCAGCACGTTGCCGCTCATGGCCTGCCATTTGGGGAGCTGGTTGAAAACTTCATCGCCGGCACGTCCCAGGAAATCGCAGTACATAATTTCAGGAATGACCCTTCCGCCGCACATGGCATATCCGATGGCCACGCCTACAATGGCCCCTTCGGAGATGGGTGCATTGAAGAGGCGGTGGTAGGGCAGGGCTTCAGTAAGTCCGCGGTAGGTGGCAAATGCGCCGCCCCAGTCGCGGTTTTCCTCCCCATAGGCAATCAGCGTGGGGTCTTTATAGAACCGGTCAATGATGGCTTCAAAAATTCCGTCGCGCAGGGCATAAGTCTTAATCTTTGAAAAAGGTTTCCCGTTCTTGTCGAACATGAAACGCTCTTTTTTAGCGATTTGTTTCACGCGGGGATTCTCCTCCATGGGGTGGTTCACCTCAGGCTTGCGGTCTTCCATTTTATCCACCGATTCGTTGCTGAACATCATTTCCCCGATCAGATTGGGATATTTCTTCATATCCATGTGGGGCGAGACTTCATCGTCGATGGCCAGTTTCATGGCATTGGTGATATGTTCGGTGGCATCGGCCTTAATTTTTTCCAGGTCCTCTTTTTTAACCACGCCGGCTTTTACGAGCTCATTGCCGTACCATACGATGGAATCCTGTTCTTCCCAGGCTTCGATCTCCTCTTTGGTCCGGTAGGAGGATGCATCGGAAGGGGAGTGCCCGCTGTAACGGTACGTAAGGACATCGAGGAGGACGGGGCCGCGTTTCTCTTCCAGGATTTTCTTTTTCCGGCGGTAGGCATCGATCACGGCCAGCGGATTGTAGCCATCCACGCGTTCGGCATGCATCTGGTCTGCATTCAGTCCTGCACCGATCCGTGCAGCAATGTCATATCCCATGGTTTCACCGCTGGTTTGGCCGCCCATTCCGTATTGGTTATTTACAATGTTGACTATGAGGGGCAATCCGCCTTTCATGTCATCCTGCCACAAGGTGCGGAACTGGTCCATCGTGGCAAAGCTAAGTCCTTCCCAAACAGGGCCGCACGCCATTGAGGCATCTCCAATGTTGGCCACAACAATGCCTTTTTTGCGGTTCACCTTTTTATAAAGTGCAGCGCCGACCGAGATGTCGCCGGAGCCTCCCACGATGGCGTTGTTGGGATAAACCCCAAATGGTGTAAAGAAGGCGTGCATGGAGCCGCCCAATCCTTTGTTAAAACCGGTCTCGCGGGCAAAGATCTCCGCCAGCGTTCCGTAAAGCAGAAATTTGACGGCCAGTTCACGGGTGGTTCCGTTGTGTCCTTTCTTGACGGGTTCGAGTGTTTTTCCATCAAAGTGGGTATCCATGATGTTTTGCAGGGTATCATCATCCAGTTTGGCAATGGCTGACAACCCCTTGGCCAGGATCTCCCCGTGGCTCCGGTGCGAACCCAAAATGAAATCCTCTGCATCGAGGGTGTAAGCCATCCCCACTGCTGCCGCTTCCTGTCCAATGGAGAGGTGGGCGGGGCCGGGATGGTGGTATGGGATCCCGTTGTATTCCCCCTGTGTTTTAATCATGTTCAGCATGGTTTCAAACTCGCGAATGATCACCATGTCGTGGTAGATTTTCACCAATTCTTTTTTGGAAAAATTTTTCTTCTCTTCTTCAACCGTTTTGTTGTATTGGTTTACCGGAATCGGACTGAATTCAATCTGTCCCGCTTTCCTTACTTCGTTTGGATTTATAAACTGATTTTTTGGCATCGCTTTGTGTTTTTATCTTTTTACGTTCAATATTATACTTCAAGGTTTTCGATCTGGTCCTTCACCTCTGCCAGGAACCGGGTGGCTTCCCCTCCATCGAGGGCCTGGTGGTTGTAGGTCAGGGAGAGTCCCATCATGGGTACAAAGGCGTAAACACCGCCTTCAATCTCTTTGGGACGCGGGGTTATGGCACAAACCCCCAGTATGGCGGCTTGCGGGAGATTAATGATGGGCGTAAACACTTCCACCCCGTAGTTGCCCAGGTTGGAAACCGTGAAGCCGGCTTCTTCGGGACTTAACAGATCGGGGTTGATATTTCCGCTCCTGGCTTGTGTTGCCAGTTGCTGCAGCCGTGATGAAAGGCCGGTGATGGAGAAGTCGTCGGCATTTTTCAATGCAGGTACCATTAAGCCCCGGTCGGTATCCACGGCCAGTCCGAGGTGAACTTTATTGAACCATTTCATCTTATCGCCCAGGTAATGGGTATTGACACGCGGGAATTTTTCCAGTGCACGAATGACTGCAAAGCAAACCAGGTCGTTGATGGTTACATTTTGCTTGACCGTCTCTTCGGCGTAAGCCTTTTTGTATTTTTTCCGGAGTTTCATGATTTGCCGCGCGTCGGCACTCAGGTGGTGGGTAAGCTGGGCCGAATTTTGCAGTGATTGGTGCATGGCTGTGGCGATCAGCTTTCGGATGTTGGGGATCGATTTGATTTCAAAATCGTCACCCGATTTCAATACTTCTGCTTTGGGAGCAGGTTTTGCAGGAGCTTCCGCTTGCGGTGCTGCGGATACCTTTTTCGTTTCTGCCGCTGCTTCCACATCGCGGGCAATAATTCTTCCGCGGGGACCTGAGCCTTTGATTGACTGAAGATCTACTCCCATGGTAGCGGCCATATTTTTTGCCAGCGGGGAAATGCGAATGGTTGTTTCCGCCGGAGCTTCCGCTGTTTCCGGTTTGCCGGGTTCAGCGGATTTTTCAGGTGCTGCTTCAGGGGCAGCTTCCTTTTCCGGTTCTTCCGTCTTTCCGGCTTCCGCTGAAGCCCCCTTATGCGGATCGAATTCATCCACCGGTTCTCCTTCTTTGCCGATAACGGCTACATTGATTAAAACGGGAACTTCGTCGCCCTCTTCAAAAAAAGCCGCCAAAAGCGTTCCATCTTCTTTGGCTTCTTCTTCAAAAGAGGCTTTGTCCGTTTCGTATGAGAACAATACATCGCCCTCATTCACTTTATCCCCTACCGATTTGTGCCATTGCCCCATGATGCAGGTTTCAACCGACTGCCCCTGCCGAGGCATTAAAACAGGTGTTGCCATATTATGATTCTTTTAGTATTTTATGAAACTTGTTAATACAAATATAAATAAAACGAAACCTTCTGTTTTTAAAACAGTCATTGACTTTTTAAATTTTCTTCTGATTTTTGGTGTAAAAATATAATTTAAAACTTGTAAATACAAGTTGACGGATATGTTTTAAATATTTTTTAACTTTGAGGCCTCATGAGAAATATTCCGCAATACCGAAAGCTGTACGAACTGCTGCGAAAACATATTCTTAGCGGGATTTATCAGGAGGGGAGTTTACTACCTTCGGAGCACGAACTTTGTGCGGTTTACGGGATGACTCGTCCGACGGTACGGCATGCGCTCGATTCACTGGTCAGGGACGGACTGATCCTGAAGCGGCAGGGGAAGGGCAGTATCGTGCGAAAACCTCCCCAGGATATCGGAATCCTCTCCATTGCAGGTACGGCCTCTGCCATTGGTGTCCGTTATCTGAAGACCGATATTCTGCAGAAGCCGGTTATTCAGCCCTGGCCCGAAAATTTTGCGTTTACCCTGTCGGAAACGGAAAAAGAGGCTGGCTGTATTTACATGGAGCGGCTGCGGTATGTGGAAGAAAAACCGGTGTTTTACGACATCAATCATTTGCCCAACATGAATTTGCCCCGCTTTACAAGCCGTTCGTTTGAGAACAGATCCCTTTTTGAGATGCTGCGAAAACATTACCAGGTGAAGATCCTCGGGGGGGAGCAGAAGCTGAAAGCAATGATTCCGAGTAATAAGATCCGGGAATTGCTGCAGCTCGATAAAGAAGTGCCTGTTCTTTACATCGAACGGAGGCTCACTACCAATAAGGAGGCTTTCAATGTTTATTCCACCATTTATTTTAATTCGGAGGAGCATGCTATTTTTGGTACCTTCTGATTATTCCGGGTGAAACAAGCGGGGAAAAATCGTTTCATACAACAGCGGGATGATTACTCATGGGTATTCCGCGGAGGGTCTGTCCGAAAATTTTTAATATTAACAGCGGAAAATTTTTTTCACTTTCGTATAAATTCTAATTTTGCCCGGTTTGAATTTCCATTTTTATTTTTAGTGATTTGGAAAGGGAAAGGCGGCGCCTGCAGAAAAATTCTGCTGTTCGCTTTCCTGTTTGTCTGATAAAAGAAGTTGTTTTGGAAAAAGAACAGGTTGTACCGGCAAAAGAGAAATCCCCCGTCAATTCGAAGGGACAGCGGGCCCGTTTTGTTGATGAATCTTATGGGGCGCATTTCCGGAATACCTTTGATGTCTGGCAGGCGGATGCTGTTTATCCCACACCTCTGGTCATTTATATTCACGGGGGCGGTTTTGTTGGCGGAGATAAATCAAAATATTTTGATTCGGATGATCTGGTAAGATTTCTTGATGCAGGGGTTTCAGTGGCGGTTATTAATTACCGTTTTATGACGGATGCTCCTTACGGGATCATGGCCAGTCTGAATGATTCGAAGCGATGCCTTCAGTACATTCGCCATCATGCCCAAAAGTACAACATTGATAAAAACAGGATTGCCTGTTCCGGGGGTTCAGCCGGGGCCGGAACCGCCCTTTGGCTTGCTTTTAGTGATGAAATGGCTGATCCGGACAATGAAGATCCGGTCCTTCGTGAATCCACCCGCCTCACTTGTGCCGGGGCCTTTGCAACCCAGTCGACCTACGATATTTTTCAGTGGAAGGATATTATCGGGATTCCGGTGGCGGAGACAGACCAGCAACTTGCTGAAATTGCCCTGGCTTTTGGGATGAAGTCCGGAAGCCGGAAGGATTTGTTCAAACAGACCAAAATACGCAAGGAACTCGATTTCCTTCATAAAATGGACCGGAATGATCCGCCTGTGTTTGTTTACAATAAGCATCAGGCCGGAACTCCTTCCTCCCAGGATGATCTGAACCATCATCCCCTGCATGCCAAAGCGATAAAAGAGCGGGCCCATGCGGTTGGTCTTGAAGCCATCGTTTATGCCCCTGAAATTGGCATTTTGGATCCCTCGGGGAAAGACCTGGTTCAGTTCTTCCTCGAAAAATTTTTTTAACGGAGTATATTTGTTTTTTTTGTATTTTTATTCATTTTTTATGAATTTTTATCCGGAGATTTTCAGCCGGCAGGAGTTTATTTTCGCAAAAAAAGCAGCCGGGGGCTTCCGGAGGGATGAAGAGAAAACTTTTATATTGGCATATTATAAAATAATTACAAGATATAAGCAGATGAAACGAGCATGTTCAGGAGATCACAAAAGG
>JAGYMR010000168.1 GCA_018400515.1 Tangfeifania sp. | reverse complement strand
TAAATGCAATGGCCGCCTGTTTATCTGTTTTGGCTTTTTCAAAGGACAGGTGGTATTCCAGTACCTTTCGCTCCATTCGCAGAATCTCTTCCAGATTTTTTTTGTCTGTTGCATACTCCGATTCAAGGATCTTCAACGCTTTTGCCGCCAAATCCAGTTGCGTTTCATATAAGAGGATGCGCCTGCCGGCATCCAGGTAGTCTTTCCAGGCTTTGTCAAAAAGTGTTTCCAGCCGGTTCCTTTTTTCTTCCGTCCGCTTTTGATTGGCTGCTTCAAGGTAAGTCGCTTCTTCAACCATCGCTCTGTATTTCTTCCTGTAAAGCGGAATGGATATCCCGACCGTCGGAAAGACAAAGGCATTTTTTCCGGCCAGGTTGTTTTCCCCTTTTCCGACAGAGATATAGTCAAGCCCGATTTTAAGGTCCGGTTTCCCTTTCAACGCGGCAACCTCCTCCTGGTAGGCCAAAGCCGATTGTCTGAATTGGAGCTGCAGCAACTGGTGATTTTGAGTGCGAACGGAGTCCAGGGCCGCTTCCCGGGAAAGCTGAAGGCCGGTCCTCCATAAATTCTCCGGAAGATGAACGGTCAATTCATCCCCGGCGTTCAGCAGATTCCGGAATTCGCCTTCCAGTACCCGGAATTCATCCCGTAAAAGGGCCAATTGATTCTGCAGTTCATTAAGCGCCATTTCGACCTGGTATTCATCCGCCATTGAAACCACGCCGGCTTCCACTTTTACGGTGGCCAGTTTTTGAATCGTCTTCAGAAAACGGATATTTTCCTGCGTGACCGCAACCGATTTCCGATTAAAATAGAGGTTGTAATAAACCGCTTTTACGTCGCTGAAGAGTTCTGATCTTGCCTCTTTAAAAAGTTCGAACCTGGCCTTCGCCGCCTGCACCGCAGCATTCTCTTTTGCCCGCAGCGTCCCGAACCAGGGGAACATTTGTGAGGCGGAGACCTTCAGACGCTGGGGACCGACCCGGGTTTCAACGGGGCTGATAAAATAACCAAAAGCCACCTGAGGATCGGGCAGGACTTTTTCCTGCGGGACCACCTGCAGGGCAGCCATGTATTCATTGAATCTGGCCTGCAATCCCGGATTATTCTCAGCAGCCATCCGCAGATACCGGTTTAAGTGTTCCTGTCCGGAAAGGGAGGATGCCAACAGGAACAGGGCCAACAAAACAAAGGCAAGCCGGCTGAAGCCTTTGACCGGATTTCTGCCGGTACGCTGCTTAAAGGGAACTTTATTCTTGTGATCTGTTTTATTCCTTGTTTTCATCTTTTTTAAATTTTTGTCTGTACCATTCATCTTTTCTTCACTTTCCGCTCCTGCCATACACTATAAAGCACCGGAACCACGAACATGGTGAGAACCTCAATCAGCATTCCTCCAAAAAGCGGAATGGACATGGGGACCATGATATCGGAACCTTTTCCTGTGGAGGTCAGAACCGGCAGTAAAGCGATCAATGTGGTTGCCGTAGTCATCATGGCGGGGCGCACCCGTTTAGATCCTGCTTCGAGGATTACGGCCCGTACCTCTTTCACGTTTGCCGGCTGGTGCCTTTTCAACGATTGCCGGATATAGGTGCTGATCAGAACACCGTCGTCGGTGGCAATGCCGAAGAGGGCGATAAAACCGACCCAGACCGCCACACTCAGATTGATGGTTTGGATCTGGAAAAGATCGCGCAGGTGAATGCCTGCAAGGGACCCCTCCATAAACCAGGGTTGTCCGTAAAGCCATAGCAGAATAAATCCGCCGGAAAAGGCGACCAGGATCCCCGAAAAGATCAGCGAGGTGGATGTAACCGACCGAAACTGGAAATAGAGAATCAGAAAAATGATGATCAGGGAGACCGGAATTACCAGGATCAACCGTCTGGACGCCCTGATCTGGTTTTCATAGTTGCCGGTGAATACATAGCTGACCCCGCCGGACAATTCGAATTCACCGGATTCCCTCAACCCGTTCAGGTATTCCCGGGCATTTTCCACCACATCGACCTCGGCATAACCGGCTTTTTTATCAAAAATGACATAAGATACCAAAAAGGTATTCTCACTTTTTATCATTTGGGGTCCCCGTTTATAGGTTATGGCTGCCACCGCTTCCAGAGGTACCTGTGCCCCGCCGGCAGCGGGGATCAGTATTTTCTTCATGGCTTCGGGATTATCCCGGAATTCCCGCGCATAACGCATGCGTACCGGAAACCGCTCCCTGCCCTCCACCGTGGTGGTGAGCTCCCGGCCTCCGATGGCACCGGAAAGCACTGTCTGTATATCATTTACAGTCAGCCCATAACGGGCTGCAGCATCGCGGTCAATGGCAATCTCAAGGTAAGGTTTCCCAACGACGCGGTCGGCAAAAACCGAAGCCGGGGCAACCCCTTCCACCTGTTTCAGGTGTTCCTCCAGCTCCAGTCCGGTTTGTTCGATGGTCTCCAGGTCGGGCCCGAATACTTTAATCCCCATGGGTGCCCGCATTCCTGTCTGCAACATCACCAGCCGCGTGGAGATGGGCTGGAGCTTCGGTGCCGATGTGAGGCCGGGAATTTTTGCCTGCTTTACAATCTCATCCCAGATATCATCGGCCGACTGGATCTGATCGCGCCACTGACGGAAATAATCCCCGTTCTTATCCCTGATCAACTGCTCTTCCGGAATCAGCCGGAACTCCTCCTCCTCCGGGTCATAAATGCTGCCGTCTTTCAGGACAAAGGCCCCGTCCCCGTTGGTTTTAAACCGCTTCCGGCGGCCGTCTTCATCCAGAATGTATTCGGGCTTGTAATTGATCACATTTTCAAACATGGATATCGGCGCCGGATCAAGGGCTGAATTTACACGCCCCCACTTTCCAACGACCAGTTCCACCTCAGGAATGGCATTGACCCGTTTATCCAGCAAACGGATGACTTCCAGGTTTTCCTGTATGCCGGAATGAGGCATGGTGGTGGGCATCAGAAGAAAGGATCCTTCATCCAGTGCAGGCATAAACTCTTTCCCCAGCCCGGGAAGCGATTCATCCAATGCCTGATAGGCCGGGGTGTTCTTAACAAAACCGGGGAAAAATCCGAAAATTCGGTCAAACCCCTGCCATACAGAGAGGCCAAAAAGAATGATCAAAACCGGCAGCGGGAAAAATGCCCCTTTATGGTGGAGAATCCATTTTAAAATACGCGAATAAAACAGCACCACCATGGAGAGGACTCCCAAAATCAGCCCGACAATGAGCAACACGAAAAGAAAATTCGCCAAAAGGGTATTCTGGGCACCCAGAGGCATCCAGACCCTGGATAAAAAGAAGATCACCACAGCCGCCGTAATGGCAATATTGATATAATTTACCCAGGCTTTCCGTTTATCCGGCCACCGGTCGGCAAAAAAGTTATTGGCCCCGAAGGCTGCAATGGCAAGAGCAAGGGTATAACCGGTACTAATGGCAATGGTGATCCCTGCAAAAAAGGCAATAAGATTCAAAACTTTTTTATACCTTTTTTTGTCAAAACGGATCGAAAAAACAAGGTGGGCCAGTGTAGGAATAATGATCAATCCAATCAGCAGGGCCGAAACCATGGTGAAGGTCTTGGTGAAAGCCAGAGGCCTGAAAAGTTTGCCTTCGGCGGCTTCCATGGAAAAAACCGGAAGAAAACTTACAATGGTGGTGGCAATGGCGGTTACCACAGCCCCGGCCACTTCTGTGGTTCCCTCAAAAATGACACGGCGCAATCGCTTTCCGGATGCCCCTCTGTTTTTTCCCATTCCAATATGCCGGATGATGTTTTCCGTAAAAACCACCCCCACATCGATCATCACTCCAATGGAGATGGCAATCCCGGAGAGCGCCACAATATTGGCATCCACCCCGAACTGCTTCATGGTAATGAATGTAATGAGCACTCCCACCGGCAGCAAACTGGAAATGAGGAACGATGCCCGCAGGTTGAGGACCAGAACAATGATCACCAGAATGCTGATAAGCAACTGAAGGGAGATGGCTTCTTCCAGCGTTCCCAGGGTTTCCCTGATCAGGCCGGTACGGTCGTAAAAAGGAACGATGGTCACTTTTGAAACCGTGCCATCCTCAAGGGTCTTTGACGGCAGGCCGGGGGCTATTTCAGCTATTTTCTTTTTCACATGGCCGATGGTGGCCATCGGATTGGCCCCGTGACGGGCAACAACAACCCCGCCGACGGCCTCTGCACCTCCTTTATCGAGCCCGCCCCGGCGGGTTCCGGGACCATAATTTATTTTGGCAACATCCCCCAGCCGGATGGGAACATTGTTCCGCACGGCAACAACGCTCTTTTCAAGATCTTCGAGATCTTGAATATAGCCCAGGGCCCTGACAAGGTATTCCGCCCGGTTGAACTCCAGGGTGCGGGCTCCAATATCAAGGTTGCTGTTTTTCACGGCATTCATTACCTGCGCCACATTCACCCCGTGCGCCTTCATCGCATGGGGGTCAACATCCACCTGGTACTCTTTTACAAATCCCCCGATGGAAGCAACTTCCGCCACCCCTTTGGCCGACATCAGGGAATAACGAACATGAAAGTCCTGAATGGTCCGCAGTTCATGAGGATCCCACCCCCCGGCAGGTTCCCCGGCCTTATCCCTGCCCTCAAGGGTATACCAATAGATTTGACCAAGGGCAGTGGCATCCGGCCCCAGGGCAGGAGAGACCTCATCCGGAAGCGTGCCCGGAGGCAGCGAATTCAGCTTCTCCAGTATGCGTGTCCGGCTCCAGTAAAAATCTATATCTTCTTCAAAAATGATATAAATGCTGGATAAACCAAAAATGGAATTGCTCCGGATGGTTTTTACCCCCGGAATCCCTAAAAGGGCCGTTGTAAGCGGATAAGAAACCTGATCTTCAATATCCTGTGGCGACCGGCCGGGCCATTCGGTGTACACAATCTGTTGATTTTCACCTATATCTGGTATGGCATCCACAGGAACCGGATCGTTGGGCAGAATCCCCGTTTGCCAATTAAATGGGGATGTGGCAATTCCCCAGGCCAAAAAGAGGATGAGCACCAAAAAAGTGACCAGTTTATTCTCAAGAAATACTTTTATGATTTTTTGAAACATGGATAACGGTTTATGATTATTCTTATAATTATTTTTCGAAGACCGAAGGACCATTCCTGAAGAATGCCGGTCTTCCTGACTTGCAAGCACGGCCTTTGCTTTTGTCCCGGAAGGTTTGCTTCAAATAGTGAAACGAGCCATGAGAAAATATTTCGCAGGGGAATATTTGCTTGGCGAGTTCCATACGATCCCTTTGAAAACAGGCAATTTTAATCGTATGAAACCCCCTTTTTCCGGAACAGGAAAAAAGGCCAACAGGCATATTAAACAGGGATAATACGCATCCCGGCTTGCCGGGGAAAAATCATAAACGAAAAACCTGTATCAGGGAAAGGGATTGTAACGGTGTTAACGGTGGCGGACCGTTATAAAAGGGCAGTGGTTGAAATTCATACACCTGTGGAAAGGTCCGGTGAAAGATATCCGGGGTTTTCCCCCAAATAAAAAGTTGGGAGTAAACAGGAATTTTAACGGCCGGGGGAACAGAGAGATCCACATCAAGCTGAAAAAAATGATTTTCGTTGTGGCAGCAGGCTCCTCCTTCGCAGCAACCGGTTGCCTCATCATTCAGGGAAACCGATATCATCGCGTCCCCGCAATAATGTTTCGACACGGCAACTCCAATGGTTGCCGCAAGCAACACAGCCGAAAGGGTGATATGTACGATTTTCTTCAACATTGTGGTTCTTTATGTCTGGACAGGACGCTGCTCTGTCTAACTGTAAAACATATCATTCCCGAAAATGTTCGGTTGTTTGTAAAAAAAAACGGGAGGCCGGACCATTTTTTGCACCACAGCCGTCAGGGAGGCTGATAATAATTTATTTTTCAGGAAAAGTGCTGCCTTCAAGCTGAAACTGTTTCAGCATTAAATCCTTTACGGTCGTGGACTTTAAATAACCGGTGATCTGATCATTCAGGTCTTTCCAGAATCCCCGCAGGGCACAATTTTTCTCGCGGTCGCATGAAAAATTGAGGGCCAGGCAATCTCCAAAACAGCCCGGATCCCATACCTTGTTTTTGTGCTAAACTTCAAAATTGAATTTTTTCGGTTAAGACCTCTTCTGAAACAAACCTGAAAGCAAAATTAATAAAAACCCGGTTTTTTAC
>JAGYMR010000167.1 GCA_018400515.1 Tangfeifania sp. | reverse complement strand
CGGGCTTCCTTTTTTTTATCATTTCCCAGGCACCAGCCGATGTATCCGTACTGATAACCGATAAGTTCCTTTAAATGATCCGGATCGGAGTATTTTTGCTGTTCCATTTCGTCAAGAACCGTTTTCCAGTCTCCCATTTCCCCTGAAATAAAGGATTCATAGATCCTCTCCCTGTGGGTATTCTGGGAAAAAGCCCAAAGACTCAGAATCAAAAACAGAACAACGAGACTACATTTCTTCCTTTCCATTGGATCTTTTTTGCCTTTTTATAGTAGTATGCCAATATAACAATTGCTCCGAGCAAAAGTTGGCGGGGAGGAGCAAGAATTAAATTCTGCAGGACCGGTTGGCGGCTTGCCATTGAAAAAGCGATGGTCAGGGCGATAATAAAACCTCCTGTTAAACAGAGGTAAAAAAGCGGCAGGAAAAAGGCCACGGCAAAAATGCCAAAAGTACCTGCAAGCCAATAAAAAAAAGCCAGGAGATAACTGCCGCCGAAAAATCCGGCCACACTTCGGGCCAAACCATTCAGGGAATCCCGGAGTCCGCGGTACATCCTGCAGCGGATGGTGTCGTTTCCTGTCATGCACTGCATTTTCAATCCTTTTCTTTTATACAGGCGGGCAATGAAAATGTCCTCCACGGGTTCATTTTTGGCTTTCTCGTGGGGCCGGAGACTTAAATAGGAGGCGCTTTCAAAGAGCATGAACTGTCCGTTGGCGGCTGCCAGCGAAGGTCTTGAGCTCAGCCGGGTAAGAATGAGGGGAAGGAGCGAAAGCAGGATACTGTTCATGACCGGAACCGTTATTCTTTCACTCAGGCTTTTCATGATTTGTTGGGGAAAGATCGAAAGCAGCTTTAGTTGATGTTTTTCCATTTGTGCCAGCGAGCTTTCAATAATTCCCGGGCCGATCCTGACATCGGCATCGAGGAACAGGAAGAAGTCACCCGAGGCCTGGCCGGCAAGCTGATGGCATGCATAATTTTTTCCGACCCATCCCCGGGGAAGCCCGGGAGCATCCATCAGCCGGAAACGTTGGTCGGTTTTTGAGAATGCACCAGCCACTTCCCGCGTCCGGTCTTCCGATTGATCATTATAGACAATGACCTCAATGTTTTGATAGGACTGATCCTTTAAATCGGATAAAATATGCGGGATGTTTTTTTCTTCGTTACGGGCAGGAATGAGTACCGAAACAAGGGGGGTCTCCTTTGGCCGCTGTTTCTTCAGGACCGGCGAAAACAGCAGATTGGCCATTGCTGCCAAAAAGCGAAGGGCAAAGAACGCAACAACGATATAGCCGATGATTGTCAAATCATTTCTGTTTTAAGTGGTTTTTTTTGTAACAGGATTCAAAAAATTGGTTGTAATCCTTTTCAATGGCTGAAAGGGATTTGCCCGAAGGGTCATAATCTTTATAGTAGCAGAAGAGGTTGGGTTTTACTGAATCAAAGTATTCCACCTGGTTGGCCACGAAAACCAGTTGTATTTCATTTTGCACCTTTTTCAGGATCCAGCAGAGTCCTTTTTCAAAATGCAGGGGATGCTGGTAACTCGATTCGAATTTTCCCTGGGGAAACAGGCCAACCATATTTTCAGGATTTTTCAGCAATTCCACCGTATATTGCAACGACCTGATTTCATCGCGCGAAAATTTTTTGATGGAAAAAATGCCTCCGTAGTTCAGAATTTTATTTTGAAGGAGTTGCTTTTCCTCCATCATGATGTGAAGCCGCTTTTGGAACTTTTTTTTATTCAGCGAAGCGATGAAAAATCCGTCCCACCAGCTGAAATGGTTGGCAATCACCAAAAAGGGCCGGTGGGGGGAGGCAATTGTTCCGGACATAAAAATCTGGTTAAAATGGATGTTCATCCGGATCCATCCGTAATTCTCCAAAAATGGATACAGAAACCAGTGATGTTTTGCCTTAATCATGAATTGTTGAACGCAAAAAAGATGACAATAGTACCAAAAAACAGAAACTGAATAATGAAAACCGGGGCTGCCAGGGGATTTTTAAAGTCAGGGGTGTACTTCCGGATCAACAGGTGAAACAGAAAAGCCAGGAGGAACCAGGCCGCATAATTTTGGGGAGGGATTTTTCCCCCCGCCCATGACCACATATCCAGCAGCGGAGCAGCCTGTTCGAGCAGGAGGTCGTACCCGACCATCAGCAAAGGGGCAACAAGAAGCCGGACGGTTTTATTGGACGAGATCCGGTCAGCAATTACCTTGGTGCAATAAACAAGCATAAACCAGTTGAGGCCAATCAGGACAGGAGTTTTCAGTATTTTGATTCCCAGTCCTTTACCATAGGTGTACTCTCCGAAGATCACTCCGGTGCTAACACCAATAGCCTCCGCCATAAACGAAATAAAGAAGATGATCAGAAAAATAGCTGCGATACCCAGATCCATCCGGGGAGCATGGAAAAGTATTAAAACAACGGCACTTAATAACAGGGCCAGGGGAGTAAGTTGAACAAAAAACAAACGGGTTTCAGGAATAAGAAATCCGGCAATGCCCACCAGAAAAAAAAGGATTAAAAATGCCGTGGCGTATGTCTCTTTTTTTTGTATCAATGGCCTTTCATTTTGGCTGCTAATTTAAAGTTAATTTTTGGGATCTCTGTCCCAACGAGATGAAAAACCACGGGCCCTGCAAGCATTTCCTGCTATTGACGGAATTTTTGCAGCCGCTGACAATCAATTGTTTCAGCCAAATGCTTCCCCGGGGGTATTGGCCGGATGGTCTGGAACTTTATTTGGCGGACCCCCAGGCGGGGATTATTTTTGCCTTAATCCCCCAGATTTCCAATCACTCTTTCAAGCCGGGCACTAATTTCTGTCGCCACTTCCTGAACGGTGGGATTTTTCACACCCGCCATGGAGGTCAGCGCATCAACAGCAGCTACTTCAATGGCGCCGTTTTCAAGTTCCTGGACCACAACGCTGCAGGGCAGCAATACGCCAATGTTTTTTTCACTTAATACCGCTTTGTGGGCATAAGAGGGGTTGCAGGCTCCCAGAATCCGGTATTTTCTGAAATCAACGTCCATTTTCTTTTTGAAGGTATCCTGCATATCAACTTCCGAAGGGATGCCGAACCCCTCTTTACCAAGTTCAGCTTTCACGGTTTCAAGGGTTTCGTCAAAACCCTTCCCTTTTAAAACAGTACTGATAAAATAGTTCATGTTGCTTTTTTTTAGTTATTTTCTTTCTGTAACAAAAAAATGGATTTTCCGTTCAGTTTTTTTTCGGTTTTTTGCAGCAGAATGTTCCTGAAATGCACCGAACCTGTTTAAATGGCAGGCTTTTTCGTTCGTTGCCTCCGGGCAAAACATGCCTCCTTCCAAAAGAAAGTCCCGGTGGAACATTTTCGGCAAGACCGCTTTTCAATTTACACAAAAATTTTATGAAAGAAAAAAATACCCTATTTTTAAACTATACCAAAATTTGGATATTTGTATAAAAAATATTAAATTTTCAAGAAAAATGAAATAAAATATTTTGTATTTCAATCAAATTGTATAGATTTGACAAAAATATTTGTTGAATAAAAATTTTCTTTATGTGTGGAATTGTTTGTGCATTCGATTTAAAAACCGGTTCGCAGCAGTTGCGTCCGCGGGTGCTTGAGATGGTCCGGAAGCTGCGTCACCGCGGCCCCGACTGGTCGGGAATTTATTGCGGAGAGAAGGCGATTATCGCTCACGAGCGGTTGTCCATTGTGGATCCCGAATCAGGCGGTCAGCCATTGTACAGCAAAGACGGGAAACGTATCCTTGGTGTAAACGGGGAAATTTACAATCACAGGGAGATAAGAAAAATGTTTGAAAACCGGTATGAATTTTTGACAGGATCTGACTGTGAGGTTATTCTGGCTCTTTACCACGAAAAGCGGGAAAAATTCCTGGAAGACCTGAATGGTATTTTTGCTTTTGCGCTTTATGATGAAGCGGAAGATGCGTGGTTGATCGCCCGCGATCATATCGGGATCATTCCGCTTTATCAGGGGTGGGATGAACATGGGAATTATTTTGTTGCTTCCGAACTGAAGGCGCTGGAGGGATACTGCAAAAAGATTGAAGCGTTTCCTCCGGGGCACTATTTTTACAGCAAGGACGGGGAGATCAGGCGGTGGTATGCGCGCGACTGGATGGACTATGCGCATGTAAAAGATAATCCCGCCGATATCGATGAGTTGTCGCAGGCTCTGGAGGATGCCGTACACCGCCAGCTTATGTCGGATGTGCCTTACGGGGTTCTTTTATCCGGTGGGCTCGATTCCTCGATCACTTCGGCCCTAGCCAAAAAGTTTGCCGCCAGGCGCATTGAGGAAAATGACCAGAAAGATGCCTGGTGGCCCCAGCTGCATTCATTTGTGATCGGACTGGAGGGATCTCCTGATTTGAAAGCGGCACGCAAGGTGGCCGACCATATAGGGACGATCCATCATGAGATCCACTATACCATTCAGGAAGGACTGGATGCCATCCGGGATGTGATCTATCACATTGAGACATTCGATGTTACTACGGTGCGGGCTTCGACCCCTATGTACATGGTCGCCCGGTTTATAAAATCGATGGGAATAAAGATGGTTCTTACGGGTGAGGGAGCGGATGAGATATTCGGGGGTTACCTCTATTTTCATAAAGCACCCAACCCAGCTGAGTTTCATAAAGAGAGTGTGAGAAAAGTAAGCCGGCTGCATCTGTATGATTGCCTTCGGGCAAACAAATCCCTGGCCTCGTGGGGCGTGGAAGGCAGGGTGCCTTTTCTCGACAAGGAATTTCTGGATGTCGCCATGCGCTTCAATCCTGAAAAGAAGATGGCCCGCGAGGGACGGATTGAAAAGTGGTGCCTCCGGAAAGGGTTTGAGAAATACCTTCCGGACAGTGTGGCATGGAGGCAAAAGGAGCAATTCTCCGATGGGGTGGGGTACGGGTGGATCGACACCCTCAAGAAAATTGCCGCCCGGGAGGTGTCCGATGAGATGATGGCCAATGCCCATTACCGCTTCCCGGTGAATACACCAATGAATAAGGAGGAGTATATGTACCGGGCCATTTTTTCGGAACACTTCCCTTCCGACCAGGCTGCCGGTTGTGTGCCATCGGTCCCTTCGATCGCCTGCAGTACCGGTGAGGCGCTGGCGTGGGACAAGGCATTCCAGAACAATGCCGATCCCTCGGGCCGGGCGGTCAGCACTGTCCATGAGAAAGGAACCGTTTTTGATGATATTAAAGGAAACCCGAAAACACCGGTTTTTTAATGATTTCCAGCCAATGAAACCACGGCAGGTGGTGCGCAACAATATCGTTGCCCTGCGGAGAACCTGTTAAAAGAACCCCGTCTGTCTGGTTAAAAGGGAAGCCGGGACTGTCAGCATATTCAACCAGGATCGCCTCCATTCCCGCGGCAGCCACCATCTTTTGCAGGGGCTGCGCAAATTCGGAAATGCTCGGTTCTGCATTGTTTACGATTCCTGTCTTTGTTCTCCTCATGGTCTTTTCAGTGGCCTGTTGAATGGCAAATTTATCATTTTTGAAAGATGCTTTCGGATAATGATTCAAAATTAACAGGATTTTCTATCTTGCGCCGGAGAAAATTTTATATGAGAGCGAAGGATGGAGCGGTTCCATCGGTCAAATTTGAATTTTTTATTTATTGGAAAATTAAAATTTTTACAGATGAAAAAATTTTTGGTTTTGATTATAACTGTTGGGTTTTTGGCATGTCACCAGCAGGAAAAAGGATTTGAAATCACTGTGGACCTGGAGGGAGCGGATGGAAAAATTTTGCTGGAAAAGCGGGGAACTTCCCGCTGGATACCGGTGGATACGGCCGAAATCAATAATGGCATCGCCGTCCTCCAAGGGGCGGTCAGTGTGCCGGGCGATTACTACTTATCGGTGTTGGGCCAGCGGGCCAAAACCGTGGTCTTTGTCGAAAATGCTGACATGACAGTTTCGGGGAAGGTCGATTCACTTGGCCATGTTGAAGTGACTGGTTCAGTCACCCATGATGAGTACGACCAGGTGAGAAACCGGCTCCTGGAGGTGAGTGAGGAATACATGGGCCTCTACCAGCAGGCGCGTACTGCAGAAGCTTCAGGGGATACCGCAAAAGCCCGGCAGTTGATGGATCAGGTAAATACCTTGTATGAAAGCACGAAAACCATCCAGAAAGATTTTATTAAGAACAATCCCGGATCATTTGTTGCGCC
>JAGYMR010000166.1 GCA_018400515.1 Tangfeifania sp. | reverse complement strand
GTTTATCCGGGAGCAGAAAGACCATCCCTTCTTCCTTTACCTGGCGCATAACATGCCCCATGTGCCCCTGTTCGTTCCGGATAACATCGCCGGAAAATCCTTTCGCGGACTTTACGGAGATGTGATGACCGACATCGACCGGAGCCTGGGAGAGATCATGGATTGCCTCCAGGAATTGAAGCTGGATGAAAATACCCTGGTGGTTTATGCCAGTGATAACGGCCCCTGGCTGTCCTACGGAATTGATGGCGGCTCTGCCGGTCCCCTGCGCGACGGGAAAGGGAGCGTCTATGAAGGAGGTATCCGTGTGCCGGGCATTTTCCGGTGGCCGGGAAAGATTCCTGCCGGTAACCGAACGGAAGTCATGGCCGGAACCCTCGACCTGCTACCCACCTTTGCCGGGCTCGCCGGGGCGGAAGTACCCTCTGACCGGACCATTGACGGGCGGGATCTCTGGCCGGTCCTGTCCGGAGCATCCGCAAAAAGTCCCCACGATTTCTTCCACTACCTGGACGGAAGCCGTGAAGGAACAGCCAATTATAAAGGGATTCGCGATGAACGCTGGAAATTGCTGGTAAACATCGATCAAAACGGGAAAATCACCGGGCGGGAACTTTACGACCTGGGAGCGGATGTCAGCGAACGGTTTAACCGCATTAAGCAGCACCCGGAGATTGCCACCCGTCTATGCGGGAACGCCCAGCAGTTTTATGATGCATTGGTTCAGGATATCCGGAAAACCGGTCACCGGGCGGACTAGTTCCACTGGGCCGTATGCCGGAACAGAAAAAGTGCATGCGGGTAGCATTTGTTAAAAAAATTGATTCAGAATTGAAAACCTTACCAAAAGAAGATCAAATGAGCAACTGGAATAAGGAAGACCGAAAAAGGAGTGTCACAATTTTTTTGTTGTTTTTGACTGTGTTATCCGTATTTTTTTGGACAACAACAGATGCACAAAACCGGAATATTCCGGAGTGGCCCCGGCTGAATTCAGAGCACAAACCCGCCACTTATTGGTGGTGGATGGGAAACGCAGTGAATAAAAAAGATCTGAAATTTTGTCTGGAAAAATATGCAGAAGCAGGCCTGGGGGGAACCAAGCTGATCCCGATATACGGTGCCAAAGGACATGAAAGCGAATACATCGATTTACTGACCCCCCCGTGGATGGAGATGCTGGCTTACACGGCCCGGTTATCCCGCGAACTGGGAATGACCATCGACCTGGGCGCCACCTCCGGCTGGAACATGGGAGGTCCCTGGGTTCGGTTTGAGGACGCCGCCAAACGCGTGGTACTGGAAAGATTCACGTTGCTTGGGGGACAAAATCTGCAGGAACCCGTAAGGCATATCCAGGAGCCTTATACCAATTTACCGGAGCAGCCCCGGCAGCCCATTGCTGCCAATCCGCAACTCCATATGGAAAACCTCTATTATGTGCGGTATGAACGGGAACTGCCCCTGCTTTCACTGATGGCCTATTCCGGCGACGGGAAGATTATTGACCTGACCCAGCAGGTGGGAAGGGACGGCCGGCTGGATTGGACTGCTCCCGCCGGAAAATGGGAGCTTTATGCCCTGTTTCTGGGTACTGGCGGAAAAACCGTGGAACGGGCTTGTCCCGGAGGAGTGGGCTGGCAAATCGACTACCTCTCAAAAGAACCCGTCATGCGCCAGATGGAGCAGTTTGAAAAGGCTTTCTCCCGGGCAGGATATAAAATGAATGACCTGATCCGGTCGGTGCACGATGATTCGTTTGAACAATATACCGACTGGAGCGGAGGGCTTTTTGAAACTTTTAAGGACTTGCAGGGCTATGATCTGCGGGGAGTGTTGCCGGCGCTTTTCGGCGACGGCCCGGAAGATAAAGTCAGACGGGTG
The DNA here is from genome assembly GCA_018400515.1 of Tangfeifania sp. The sequence goes on along the minus strand of JAGYMR010000166.1, from coordinate 4,353 downwards.
AAAAGTGATTACCGGGAAACCGTGTCCGAACGAATCATTCAGGAACATATGATCCCCTGGACCGAATGGGCCCATGAAAGGGGCATTCAAACGCTGAACCAGGCCGCCCACGGCTGCCCGTCACATCCCCTCGATAACTGGGCAGCCACCGACCAGCCTGAAAATACAGGGGCCAACTACCTGAGGCACGGCGGTACGGCCCGCCCCGATGTGTTTTATATGATGGCATCCTCGGCTGCCCATGTATCCGGGAAAAAAATCACCTCCCAGGAAACGGCAACATTTATGTACGGACATTTCCACAATTCCCTGGGCGCGGCAAAAAATTATGAAATTGACAAAGTATTTCTGAACGGCTCCAATAAGATCTATTACCACAGCACCACCTACTCTCCTGAAGATGCCCCATGGCCCGGCTGGCTCTATTACGCTCCGGTGCACTTTGTCCCGGCGAATCCGGTATGGAGGGATTTTTCAAAGCTGAACAGCTATGTTGCCCGGGTCTCCTCCTTTTTGCAATCGGGAAAACCCGACAACGATGTTTTGTTGTACTACCCTGTTTATGATGCCTGGTATGGCATGGAACGCTGGATAGGATTTCCCGGGCCTACGGACGAACTGCTGAGGAGCGCTACAGCCCTAATGGATAAGGGATACACGTTTGACTATGTTTCGGATCAGCAACTGATGAAAACACGCTTTAGAGAAGGACGCCTCGTAACAGGCGGAGGAAGTGAATACCGCGCAGTGGTCCTTCCCCCCTGTGAATTTATGCCGGTGGAAACCCTGCAGCATCTGCTCCGGCTGGCCAATAGGGGGGCCGTCATTGTTTTTTCAGGAGGCTTTCCCCGCGATGTTCCTGGTTTTGGCCGGCTCAGGGAACGCCGGGAACAGTTCAAAAAGATCACGGAACAACTTAAAAACTATAATGAAGGCAATAACCGGCGGGGGAAAATTCTGATTCCCGGGAAAAATGAAACGGGGGTTTTATCCCCGGAAGCCGGCATTGCCCCCGAAGCTATGGCGAAAGAGGGATTGCAATTTGTCCGCCGTACAGATGAAAAGGGGTACATTTATTTTGTCAAAAATACCGGGGACCACGCCATAGGGAAATTTGTGCCCCTTTCCCGGGATGCCGCATCCGTGGCGATTTTCGATCCCATGCGGGAAGAGGCCGGCATGGCCGCTTCCCGGAAAAACCCGCAGGGCGGGATGGAGGTGTATTTAAACCTTCAGCCGGAGGAGACCTGCATTTTGCGCACTTTCAGCCGGATAGAAAGGGAGTTACCGGAATGGAAGTATGTCAGGGAATTAAAGGGAGCGAGGCTCCTTCATAACTGGAGTTTGGCGTTTCTTGAAGGGGGGCCCGTGATCCCGGAGGGATTTGCTTCTGAGGATGCCCTGCCCTGGACCACCGGCCAGGGAGAAGAGGCCACCTGGTTTGCCGGAACAGCAGAATATTCCACCACCTTTCAGAACCCGGCGAAAAACCGGGATGCCGGGGAATGGATCCTTGACCTGGGCGAGGTTTACCACAGTGCCCGGGTCGAAGTGAACGGCACCCTTGTCGCTACGTTGATTACACCTCCTTTTAAGGTAAATATCACCGATGCGCTCCGGAATGGAGAAAATAAACTAAAAATAGAGGTCACCAATCTGGCTGCCAACCGGATCAGATACATGGAACAAAAGGGAATCGAACGTCCCCGTTTTTACAATGTGGACCTCTCTTTCGGGGCTTACGGACGACTGGGCGATCCTTCCAACTGGCCGGTGATGGAATCCGGACTGGCAGGTCCTGTCCGGTTGATCCCCGCAGGACGATACCATCCGTTAACCGGGAAATAATGGTGTTTCCATGAAAAAAACGGCATTCCCGTCAATGACATCCATGCATTCTTTAAGCCAGGACTGAGCGGAATGCAGCGGCCGGGGGACCTCCACTTTCTGCCCCGGGGAAATGCGGCCCTGGGAGAAAAGGTGTTGGAAATGATTGATGCAGTTCTTTAACCGGAAATGCGCATGGCTTAAGGGGTGTTGCCCGGGAAAGGGCATTGTTGCCCAACCGGCTCACAGAAACGTGTCCGGGACCACCGCAGGATCAGAAGCGCTTCCCCGGGAGTGGAATAAAAAAAGGGATTTGAAAGCAAAACTCCCGGAAGCCTGAATTTGGACCAGGCCAATTCCGGGAGTACACCTGAAACTTAAATTTAATACGAATGAGAAACAGATTATCCAGAAGCACCGTTTCGGTGAAATCGCGGGGAAAGCGGTTTATCCCGCTAATTCTGGCAATGCTCTTAACGGGATTGTTAATGGTTTCACCGGAGACGGAAGCACAACAGGGAACAAAAAGGGAACCGGTAAACCGCAACGGCCAGAGGGCTGATTTTGTAAATGAAAGGTATGGACCTCACCCGGACAATACCTTTGATCTCTGGCTTGCAGAGTCGGATACCCCTGCTCCCCTGGTCATTTTTATCCATGGGGGAGGATTCATTCGCGGCGATAAGTCAACTTATTACCGGTCAAAAAACCTTGTCCGGTTTCTTGAATCAGGAGTTTCAGCCGCTACCATCAATTACCGGTTCATGACCGATGCTCCTTACGGGATAAAAGCCTGCCTCTATGATGCACGAAGATGCCTCCAGTACATTCGGTGCAACGCCGGAAAATACAACATCGACAAAACCCGGATTGCCTGTGTCGGGGGCTCCGCGGGGGCGGGAACCTCCCTGTGGCTTGCCTTTAGTGAGGAAGCTGCTGATCCGGGAAACGAAGACCCCGTTCTTCACGAATCCACCCGGATCTCCTGTGCCGGTGCTGTAGGGACTCAATGTACCTATGATATTTTCCGCTGGGAGGAAATTTTCGGATTGCCGGTGGCCCGTACACCCGGTCAGCTTTCATCCATTGCAGAGGCTTTTGGGGTGAAATCCGGCCAATCCCGCCGGTATTACCTAAGGCAGAAAAAAATCCGGAAAGAACTCGACTTCCTCGCAAAAATCGATCCATCCGATCCCCCCGTGTTTGTCCGGAATGCACGGAAAGGCGGGATTCCTGAAGAAACGGACGCCAAATGGCGGGGACTCGTTCACCATCCCCTGCATGCCAAAGCCATAAGGGATAAAGCGGAAAAAGAGGGAGTGAAAACTGTTGTTTACGCTCCCGGGATCGGAATCAGCCACCCCTCGGGAAAGGACCTGCATGCCTTTATAATCGGTATACTCACCGCTAAATAACGCTCCATCCCTTTCCATCGAATACTCTAACAATAAACAATAAACAAAAAAACAACAAACAACAAACAAAATGAAAATACAAAAAACAGGATTTATGCTTATGGCATTTGCAGTCATCTTCGGATGCCAGGAAAAAAAAGAACCCGCGGTTTTTCTTTACAAGGACATTGTAAAGCGGTTGTATACACCGGAAATTCTGGCAGAAATGCCGGTGCCCGGAGAGAGAAGCGGGAGTGTTACCAGCTACAACCGTGCTTCGAAATACAATGAGCAGACCGGCCGGTATGAATCGTGGTATGCCAATAAAGACGGGGACTTTTATCTGCGTGAAGAGGGGGCAGATATTGTGGCTGCAGAGATTAAGGGACCGGGCGTGATCTGGCGTGTCTGGTCTGCAAAGCCCAGGGAAGGGCATATGCGAATATTTATTGACGGCACGGAGCAACCGGTTCTTGACATCCCTTTCATTGATTTTTTTGATGCCTCTGCGGATCTTTTCCCTTATCCTACATTGGTCCACCGGGTAGCCAGGGGGTACAACAATTTTGTTCCCATTCCCTTTCAGGATTCCATCAAGATAACCTTTGGCGAGGGATGGGGCCGTTTCTTTCAGTTTACCTATACCACCTTTCCTGAGGGCACTGTCTTGCCCTCTTTCCGGGGAGACTTCAACCCGGCGGAAAAAAAGGCTCTGGCAGAAGCCGACCGGATCCTTTCAGGCAGGGTAGAATCCCGGAAGGGGCCCGGTGAAGTAGCGGCCATTGATAAAAGGGTTTCGGTTTTACCGGGAGAGACGGTCCGGGTTTGCCATATCCAGGGAGCCCGGGCCATCCATTCAGTTCATGTGGCCCCGGAAATCGGGGCCGGCGATGATACCATTCAATATTTACGGGAACTGGCACTGAGCATGACATGGGATGGCGCATCAGCACCTGCCGTATGGTCCCCGCTGGGGGATTTTTTCGGAAGCGCGCCGGGAATTAATCCCTACAAATCTTTTCTTATGGGCATGACAGACGGGGGTTTTTATTCGGGCTGGTACATGCCTTTCGGAAAAGAAGCCACCATTGAACTGACCAATGACGGAGAACTTGAACGCCATGTGACATTT
>JAGYMR010000165.1 GCA_018400515.1 Tangfeifania sp. | reverse complement strand
CATTTACACCTACATCAATGGATTAATGATTCAGGATTTCATTAATTTAAATAACGCATATTTCGGTTATATTAAAAAATAATTTTTTAAAAGGGCTGTTTTTGCTATCTTTGCAAAAAGACAGCAAGAGCAAACCGGAGATTTTAAAACTGCTTTCGGAGCCTGCTTTACCAACAACGCTCCAGGCGGTACTCCGGGCAAATAACCTCAAAAAAAATCATTTTATGGCTACACAGAGGCACCATCTTTTTTTCAACGGCCGGCGACAGGCAGCTACTTCGGAAAATGCTTTCTCCAACATCAATCCGGCCACCAACCAAGTCATCAATGAAATTGAATCCGCTTCTGAAAACGACATCGAGGAAGCTGTAGAATCTGCCCGCGCGGGTTTTAAGGTTTGGTCAAAGATGTCTGGAACGGAACGGGGCCGGATACTCAAAAAAGCAGCTGCTTTGCTAAGGGAAAGGAACGATGAGCTTGCGGCGATCGAAGTCACGGATACGGGCAAGCCGCTATCGGAAGCCCTGGAGGTGGACGTAGCAACCGGTGCGGATGCCCTGGAGTATTACGGAGGCCTTTCTGCAACCCTTCACGGTGATTATTACGATCTGGGAAACGCTTTTTCTTATACAAGGCGCGAGCCGCTGGGTGTTTGTGCAGGCATCGGGGCCTGGAATTATCCCCTTCAGATCGCCTGCTGGAAATCGGCCCCTGCACTGGCCAGCGGAAATGCCATGATCTTTAAGCCGGCGGAACTCACGCCGCTGACAGCGGTGTACCTCGCAGAGATCTACAAAGAAGCCGGACTTCCTGATGGCGTGTTTAACATTGTCCAGGGGGAGGCCAATGTTGGGCAAATGCTTACTCACCATCCCGGCATTCGCAAAATCTCGCTTACCGGCGAGGTGGAAACCGGAAAAAAGGTGATGGCTGCTTCCGCAGAAACGCTGAAGCATGTCACCCTTGAACTGGGGGGAAAGTCGCCTTTAATTATCTGCGAAGATGCGAATCTGGATGAAGCAGTGCAGGGAGCCATGATGGGAAACTTCTACACCCAGGGGGAGATCTGCTCGAACGGAACCCGGGTATATGCTGCAGAAGCCGTAAAAGAAGCATTTTTGGAGAAACTGATCGAAAAAACAAAGCCTCTGCGGATCGGGGACCCCACCGACATGAACACGCAGGTAGGAGCCCTCATTAGCCGGGAGCACATGGAAAAGGTTCTTGGCTACATCAAAACCGGCAAAGAGGAGGGAGCTCAACTTCATCTGGGAGGAAACCGCTTCCAGGCGCATAAAAAACCGGAATTCAACGAGGGATTTTTTGTAGAACCCACCATCTTTGAAACAAATAATGAAAATGCCCGGATCGTAAAAGAAGAGATTTTCGGGCCGGTGATGACCGTGTTGCCTTTCAATTCTGAAGAGGAAGCGATCGAAAAAGCAAACAACACCATTTACGGTCTTGCTGCCGGGGTTTTCACCAATGACCTGCAACGGGCACACCGGATGGTTGCCCAACTGGAAGCCGGCATGTGCTGGGTAAACAACTACAATGTGAACCCGTCAGAAATCCCCTTTGGTCCCTATAAGCAATCCGGCATGGGAAAAGAAAACGGACTGGCTACCCTTGAGGCTTATACCCAACTCAAAACCGTTTATATTGAAATGAACAAAATCGACTCACCCTACCGATAAAAAACGCTATATGAATTACGATTACATTATTATAGGAGGGGGCACAGCAGGTGCTGTCCTCGCAAACCGTTTAAGCACTGATCCAGCCAAAAACGTACTCGTTCTTGAAGCAGGACGCCCCGATTACATGATCGACTTCAGGATCCACATGCCTGCAGCACTAAGCTTCCTGCTTAACGGCACTTTTTACAACTGGGCTTATCAGTCCGATCCGGAACCCTTCATGAAAAACCGCCAGATTGACCAGCCACGTGGAAAACTGCTCGGGGGGTCGAGCAGTATCAATGGCATGATCTGGATCCGGGGAAATGCCAAGGACTATGACAAATGGGGCAAGGAAAAGGGGCTCGAAAACTGGGATTATGCCCATTGCCTTCCCTATTTTAAAAGACTGGAACACCGCCTGGCAGGAGCTGATAAGTACCATGGCGACCAGGGACCTATGAAACTCACAACCCCGGAAAACAAAAATCCCCTTTTCAGCGCCTTTTTTGAATCGGTGAAGGAGGCGGGGTATCCACTCACTACAGATGTAAACGGGGAGCAGCAGGAAGGATTCGGCAAATTTGACCAGACAATCTTCCGGGCCCGCAGGGTAAGTGCCTCACGTGCCTATCTCTGGCCGGTAAAAAAACGGAAAAACCTGACCATTTTAACACGGGCAATGGTTCATAAAATTCTGTTTGAAGGGAAAAAAGCCATTGGTGTGGAGTTTAAACACAAAGGAAAAGTCAAACAGATACACGGGGGGGAGATCATTAGTTGCGGAGGAGCCATCAATTCCCCTTCCCTGCTGCAGCTTTCCGGAATCGGCAATACCGGCGAATTGAAAAAAGCAGGTGTCGATCCGGTCCATCACCTCCCGGGCGTAGGGGAGAACCTTCAGGACCATCTGGAAGTGTATGTACAGTGGCGCTGCAAAAAACCAGTTAGTGAGTACCCCAGCCTCAATCCCTGGAGGGCCCCTTTTATCGGGTTCAACTGGCTCTTCCGAAGAAAAGGGCCCGGGGCCACCAATCACTTTGAGGCAGGCGGATTTATCAAGAGCCATGAAGACGTTGATTACCCCAACCTTCAGTTCCACTTCCTGCCGCTGGCTATCCGCTACGACGGAACAGTTCCCACCAAAGGACATGGCTTTCAGTTGCACGTGGGCCCTATGAATACCGATGTCCGGGGACATGTCAAAATTAAATCGCCTGATCCGTATGAACATCCCTCCATTCTGTTCAATTACCTTTCGACACCGGACGAACGCCGCAATTGGCTGTCTGCCGTAAGAAAAAGCAGGGAACTGATCGAAACGAAAGCCATGGATGAACTGCGGGGAGAAGAACTCGAACCCGGGAAAAATGTCCGGACCGACGAAGAGATCCTCGACTGGGTCGCCCGTGAGGGAGAGAGTGCCTATCATCCAAGCTGTACCTGTAAAATGGGATACGACGACATGGCCGTGGTCGACAATCAGCTGCGGGTCCATGGAGTTCAAAACCTCCGGGTGGTGGATGCTTCGGTGATGCCCTACATCACTAATGGAAATATCTATGCACCTGTATTGATGATCGCTGAAAAAGCAGCCGACCTCATTGAGGGTAAAAAAATGCTGGATCCGGCTACTCTTGGGTGACCCCGGGGCAAAGAAAATCCATCATTCCAGCAACGTCACCTATCTTCCGTAATAAAAAAAAACGATATCATCCATTACCATTGGAAATTTAAATATTCCCCCCGGAAATTACCTGAAAAAGGCAAATTCCCCGGGAAAATGACTTACCGGAGGAGAAAAAAAATGCCTGACCGCTCCTCTTCCGGTAACCTGCGTTCATTTCATTTTTTAATGATCCATTTATGATGCGTTCTGTAAAACCTGTATTTAATAATCTGAAGCCAACCCTGGTCCTGATACTCGTATTGGCGCTAACCGGCATTGCACTCTACTGTTTTACAAATTCCAGTATTTTCTGGCCCGGCTACATATCCATGATTGTTTTTTATGCGCTAATCTTTTTTATGGGAACCTATGCCGGCAACCTGAAAAAAGAGAGTTCTGTGGCAGAAGTCATGCTGGCCGGGCGGAACATCCCGCTATGGATCGCCATATTTACCATGAGTGCCACCTGGGTGGGAGGCGGTTATATTAACGGTGCAGCAGAATATACCCATAACCCCGATTACGGGCTCACGTGGGTCCAGGCTCCCTGGGGATACAGCATGAGTCTTATCCTTGGCGGGCTGTTCTTTGCCAGAAAAATGCGGAAGTTCCGGTTTAAAACCATGTTGGATCCGCTGGCACAACGTTTTGGACTCAGAATGTCGGCGGTCCTTTTCCTTCCTGCCCTCTTGGGGGAGATCTTCTGGACGGCAGCCATCCTGACGGCCCTGGGAGCAACATTCGCTACCATCCTGGGACTGGATATTCAAACGGCCATCATATTATCCTCCCTCATCGCCATTGCATACACGGCAGTAGGCGGACTGTGGGCCGTGGCCTTAACCGACGTCATCCAATTGTTTATCCTTCTGGCCGGTTTGATCATTATCATTCCTTTTGCCCTGAAAGGAGTGGGGGGCTGGGACAATGCATGGAACATCTATCAAAGCAAAATGGGGAATTTAGCTTCCTTTTTCCCTTCCAGGGAAGCACTGGGGGATTATTACCCCAACTGGTGGGACAACATGCTACTGCTTGTTTTTGGAGGCATCCCATGGCAGGTATATTTCCAGCGGGTTCTTTCCTCAAAAGACCCCAAAACTGCCGTCAGGTTATCGGTAATCGCAGGAGTGGTATGTTTTATTGCAGCCTTACCCGCCATTATGATCGGTGTCATCGGTGCGGCCGTTCCCTCCTGGGAAAGCCTGGGAGCCGCCGGACCGCCATCAGACTCCGCCCTCATTCTCCCCTATGTTATCCGTTACCTTACTCCGGGCGTTCTGGCCACCCTGGGGCTGGGAGCCATTGCCGCAGCGGTCATGTCCTCTGTGGACTCATCCATCCTATCGGCCTCCTCAATGGCAAGCTGGAACATCTTCCGTCCGCTGATCAACCCCAACATCAACAATAAAAGTCTTACAAAAGTGATCAAGCGGAGCATCTGGATCATCGGAATAACTGCCACGATCCTTGCATTGAAAATCAAAAGCGTATACGCCCTGTGGTTCCTCTGCAGCGATTTCGTATACACCCTTCTTTTTCCTCAACTCGTGACTGCACTGTTTGATAAAAAAGCCAACGTCATTGGATCGCTCGCAGGTTTTATCATCGCTTTTGTGTTGCGTTTCGGTGGCGGAGACCCCACACTGGGGATTCCCATACTCATAAAATACCCGATGATTGAAGACGGAATGGTCCTTTTCCCCTTCCGGACCCTGGCAATGGCAAGCGGACTAATAACCATTATTGTCGTCTCAAGACTTACCCAAAAAGTGGCGCCTCCCCGGATGCTCAGGAAAGAAAAATAGGGCTGATCCTTATCAAAAAGAAGAATTCCTTTTAAAAAAGGAATAAAAAAATTCAGACCGCAAAAAGGAAAAAATTGAAAGTGGATTAAATATCAGTGTGGGGCTGTGCCGGTCGGGTAGTAAAAATCACAACCATCGCACCTCTTTATCCCCCAACCCGAGCATCTCTTTTACATTTCTTGTATAGAAGGCGGTCTTCCGGGCTTTCTCCTCCGGATCACTTTCCATGGCAATCGAAAAATAAGCCCCGTCAACCATTGAAAAAATTACCTCTGTGACATGATCCAGATCATCAATGGAAATGACCCCTTCCTGCCGGGCCTCCATTAGTGACTGCCGTAACTTTTGAATCAGCGTATCGTGCATCACCCTGAATTTCTCTTTTACTGAAGAATCCCGGTAAATCAACGCATAACAACTGTAGAATACCCCATCATCGAACAACCGGTGCCAGCTCCGGGAAAAGAGGTGATCGATGAGCGCTTCCAGTTTCTCGCTGGAGTCAATCCCCCCGTCAAGCCGGTAAATTTCCAGATAACGCTTGAGGATAAAGACAACCAATGCATTGAGGAGTTCTTTCCGTGTTTTAAAATAATGAATAATGAGGCTGGGGTTCACTTTCATAGATTCAGCCACTTTGGCAATGGACGCCTTTTCAAGCCCCTCCTTTTTGGCTACTTTATAAAAGGCAATGACAATTTCCTTTCTTCTTATTTCCTTTAAACTTTTTCGTCCCAATTTCTCCTTCTCTTTTTCAATTCATTAAATGCACCGAAGATAGGCACTTTTTTTCAATTTTTCCGACCCCATGATCCATCTTTTAAAAAATCACCTCCGCTCCCCACCCCCGAAAAAGTCCAGGGAAGCAACATTTTGGTCCCCGGGCAACCAACATCCATCCGGCCCCGGCAATCAAAACCAAACATTCATTAATTTATTAAAGATTTATTATGACAACAATTATTAATATACACTATCCCTTCGGGAATTGCAAATATACAATAGTAAATATATATTAATTTTATTTTTTATAAGTTTATTTAGTCTCTCCCACATTTTATCAAAAGGAATTATACTATCC
>JAGYMR010000164.1 GCA_018400515.1 Tangfeifania sp. | reverse complement strand
CGCCTGGAAAAGGGTTCCTATGCTTATCAATCGTTGCTGCAACAAAACGGCTGGCTCCCCAACGGCACCGATTTCCCGGTGGAACACATCGAACCACTGCGAACGTTTTATGCCTCTGTTTTCCGTACCGACCATGCCGGATGGCCCGAAGGAGGTTTCCTGAAAGAGGAAGCCCTGAACCGGAAACAGGCGCTGCGGTCCATTACCATCTGGCCGGCCAAAGCCTCGTTCGAGGAAAACGAAAAAGGCAGCCTAGAGCCCGGCAAATGGGCCGATTTTGTCATCCTCGATACCGATTTAATGACCGCCGCCCCACAGGACGTGCTAAATGCCAAAATTGAAAGTGCATGGATTGCCGGCGAAAAGGTGTATGAACGCTGAGCTGATATATGCGGCGGTCTTGAAAGAATCCTATGCTGAATCGGCATGTGATTCAGAACCTGAAAGTGGACCGGGAAAGCCGGATTTATTTTGTTTCATGAGGAAAAGTTGGAAGGCCGGTGGTTTTCAGGATGGACAATCAAAACAACTGAAAACAACCACAAAAAACCCTGACAATTAAAACTCAAACTGGTCATAATGAAAATATTCCAATGGCAAAAATAGTTTAAAAGGCAAATATTTTGCAGGAAACAAAAGCTGTATTTATTAAAATATCCTTCTGTTTTTTTATATCTTCACGCTTTCATCAGGCCGTAATCAGAATTAATTTTATGTGAGAGCGACGGATGGAGCGGTTCCATCTGCCAAATTTGAATTTTCAATTGTTCGAAGAATTAAAATTTATACAGATGAACAGAGCAACGATAACATTTTTTACAGCCGCATTGTTTTTGCTACCCGCTTTAACAATTCGCTCGGATCTACATGCGCAGGCGCGAACCACTGTTGAAGGCATCGTTTTTCACGACAAAAATGAAAATGCCGTTTTTGATTCGGATCAGGATGAGCCGCTCGAAGGCGTTGCCGTTTCCAACGGTCGCGAAGTAGTTGTTACCGGCCGTAATGGAGCGTATGAACTTCCGCTGCGGAACAACGCGGCCACTTTTGTCATCAAACCCCGCAACTGGACGGTTCCGGTAGATGAAGAAAATATTCCGCGGTTTTATAAAATGTATAGTGCAACCGGCGTTTCGGGAACCAAATATGAAGGATTGGCCGCTACCGGCCTGCCGCCCGAATCGGTTGATTTCCCGCTTTATCCGGGTAAAGAATCCGATGAAGTGGATGTGCTGGTTTTTGGCGACACACAACCCCGCGACGATAAGGAGATTCACTATATGTCGGAGGACGTAATTCCTGAACTGGTTGGTGTTGATGCCGATTTTGGGGTAACGCTCGGCGATGTGGTTTTCGACGATTTAAGTATCTACGACCACCTTACCGGGAGCCTTTCCAATGTTGAGATTCCGATGTGGTACGTTGCCGGCAACCATGACTTCGATTACACCGGCAGCAACAGCATCGAGGCGCGCGGAACCTGGTTTAACACCTTCGGTCCGGCATACTACTCTTTCAGCTATGGCCCGGCGCATTTTGTTGTGCTCGACAATATTCGCTGGATCGTGGAGGGGGACGAGCGCTATTACCGCACCGGTTTGGGCGAGGCGCAAATGGAATTCCTGAAAAATGAAATGGAACGTTTGGATGACAACCAGTTGCTTGTGCTGCTCGCTCACATACCGCATGAAGGATCAACGCCCTGGTATGACGAGGCAGAGAAAAAGGCCTTTTTTGAGCTGATTGCCGGCCATTCAAACACCGTGTCGCTGGTAGCACACACCCACCGGCATTACCATCATTTTATAGATGACAAACAGGGGTTTCCGGGGGATCAACCGCACCACATGATTAGCATGGGAACGGTTTGCGGGGCCTGGTGGACCGGTGCGCCCGACGAATATGGAATTCCGCATGCAATGATGTCGGACGGAACACCCAACGGATATGGATTTTTGCACATCGACGGCAACGACTGGAAGCTGCGATGGAAAACCGCCGGGGTTCCGGAAAATGTACAGATGCACATCGCAGCACCCGATGTTGTAAGCGCTGAAGACCGGGCTTTTAAAGTAGTTGCCAATATCTACAACGCCCTGCCCGATGCAGAAGTGAAAATGAGAATTGGGGAGAAGGGAAAATGGATCAACATGAAACGGATTCCGCAAAAGGATCCGGTGCGGCTGGCCGAAAAAAAGCGGGAAAACCAACTGGGTGACGTGCCGTGGCGAAAAATGGGCGGTGATGCCGATTCGCAACATATCTGGGAAGCCGAAGCGAACCGGAAGTTAGAGCCGGGCGTTTATCAGATCCAGGTAAAATCGACCGACCACTGGTTTGAATATGAAGGGAAAAAACTGGTGCAAGTGAAATAGCTATAAAAACCGGGCTGTGCCATCCGGTTCTGATCCATCAAATTTTGAACAGAAAACCCCGGGCAATGATGCTGCCGGGATATATTTCAATAAGCTATCACTGAAATACCGGAACCTTTTCTACATCGCCGGGAGCATCTCCCTCAACAAAAGGCCAGCCGTTCTGCCATTGTACTTCATCGAGCATGAGTACCCTGCCATGAGGATTTTCCTTATCAACGGCATGATAAAATATCCAGTCGTTACCGGCATCGTCTTGTACAATTTCGGAATTGTGGCCTGTGCCCACGAAGCGGTCATTGCCGTGGATAAGTACTTCGTGGTGGTTGTCCATCATACTTTTTCCCGTGCTGTTTTTGTATGGACCAAACAAATTTTCAGAGCGTCCCACCACTGTAGTGTAAGTGCTGTTTGCGCCTTCGCAGCAGGAACCGATGGAGGCGAACAGGTAATACCAGCCCTCTTTTTTGTGAATATAAGTTCCCTCGTAGGCCGTTCCGGCAATCTGTTGCTTCTCAGCACCAGGTTTCAGGGACAGCCCGTCACTGGTCATTTCAATGGCATAAATTCCCCGGAAACTTCCCCAAAAAAGGTAGTGTTTCCCATTCTCTTCAATATAAAACGGGTCGATGGAATTTTGCACGCCGATTTCATTACTTCGGAAAAGTTTTCCATGGTCGGTAAACGGACCTTCCGGCAAATCGCTGGTGGCTACACCGATGCCACAAGTCCACTCGCCGCCCCAAACCGACATGGAATAATAGAGTACATATTTCCCATTAATAAAATTAATGTCCGGAGCCCATAACCCGCCCTGGGGTTCAAAATTGGGACGGGTTTCATCGGTAAAAGCCGTCCCAACAAACGCCCAGTTCACCAGGTCTGCCGATTTGTGAATGGGGGTATTGCGAATATTTTCTGTGGCATACAGATAGAAATGACCATCGTCCGCCTTAATAATTGTCGGATCGGGTAAACTTTTCGGAACGACCGGATTTTCATAAACATCCGCTTCGGGTGCTTTTTGATCACATGCGAATGAAATCTGAGTAACCAAAAGCCCGGCAAAAATCAGCTTTGTCATTTTTGATGTGCACATATTTTCCTTGTGTATTCTTTTATTCGTAAACACAAAATCATTTCAAAAAATTAACTTTTTTCTGATGGGCCCCGGGAGATTCCTTTCCAGATATCAATATTTTCGATATCTTTTTTCAATTTTCTTCCCGGCGTACTCCTTCCGTCATTGACTATTTCTTTCAGCATTGCTTCCAATTCCTGAACTACCTCCGTGTGTTCAGCCTGCAGGTTGTATTGCTCTTCGATATCGGCATCCATATCATAAAGCTGAATATCAGGAAAGCCCTTTTCTTTTGCTTATGCATCTTTAGGATCCGACCAGCCTCCGGAGCCGGGGCAAAGCACCAGTTTCCATTTGCCATTCCGGATGGCAAATTTTCCACTAATGGAGTGATGCACCAAAGCCGGACGTGTTTTTTCCTGTTTTCCCCCCGATCCAAAAGCCAGCAGAGGGATCAATACAATAAAAATAATGGATTTTTTCAACTCACAATTCAATCTAATGTGAATAAAATCTAATGAACAATCAATTTCCAATCCAATCTATTTGAGGCCAGTTGTCCATTCCTTCATTCTCCTGTTCTTCCCCAGGGGTGCTTCTTCCCTGTTCTATATACTTCGTCATCAATTCCTTCAACTCCTTTACTTTTCCGGGATTATCACGGAACAGATTATTTGTTTCGGATGGATCGTTTTTTAAATTATATAATTGAAAGCCGGGCGTATCGTCCATTATCTCATTGTCTCTGGGATAACTCCAGCCTCCGGATCCGGGCCATAAAATGAGTTTCCAATCATTTTGCCGTATTGCAAACCTTCCCGCAATAGAATGGTGAACAATGGCTTCACGAACGGGACTTTTATAATTCTCCCCTGTTATAACGGGCAAAAAGCTATAACTGTCTTCAGCAGCATCATCCGGTAAGGGAAAGTCCAAAATATTGGCTATGGTAGCCATTAAATCAGTCGTGCAAATAATTTCATCAGATTTTCTCCCTGCCTCAACTTTATCTGGCCATCGAAAGATGAATGGGACCCTGTGTCCCCCCTCGTAAATATCAGCTTTATGCCCCCGGAATATATAACTCGGATCGTGCCCCACCTCCTTTAGTTCTTCAAAATTGGCCTTGGGCGAACAACCGTTATCAGAGGTGAATATTACTATTGTATTTCCGGAGATATGGTTATTCTCGACCGCCGCCATAATCTGTCCTACCACATCATCCACCTGCAATACAAAGTCACCGTAAAAGTTGGTATTGCTTTTCCCTAAAAATTTTGTTACGGGAAGGATGGGGGTATGTGGGGCGGGTAAAGCAAAATAGAGAAAGAAAGGTCTATTCCTTCCTGCTCTTTCCCTGATATATTGAACCGATTTACCGGTTAAATGGGGCAATACATCTACATGGCTGAAATCCGGAGCCGTTAATCCTTTTCGCCAAAACCCCTTATCGTCGACACACACGGTTGTATCAACAGGTATAGCAGTTGCCAAACCGTTTTTTACGTATACATAAGGGGGCATGTCAAGTGATCCGGAGAAACCGTATGAATAACTAAATCCCCGGTCAGCAGGTCCATTCTTAATTTCTTTGCTGAAATCAACTTCCACATTACCGGCCGGTCGAAGGGAGCCTGATTGCCCGTCAGCATTATTAACAACCTGCCAGTCCCATCCTAAATGCCATTTGCCGATAAAAGCCGTGTGATAATTATTCTCTTGTAATAATTTTCCAACGGTCAATCGCCCGGGCCCAATCAGGGCTTTTGAATACCCGGACAACACCCCCCGCTTTAACTCCGATCTCCAGTTGTACCTGCCGGTTAATATTCCGTAACGAGTCGGAGTACAAACAGCCGAACTGGTATGTGCATCTGTAAACTGAATCCCTTGCGATGCAAGCCTGTCAATATTTGGTGTTTTGATCCGGGAGTTTTCATTATAACATGAAACATCCCCATACCCCAGATCGTCAGCCAGTATATAAATAATATTAGGAACGTCCGGTTTATCCTGCTCCCCCTGGTTGTTGCATCCTGCCATCAAATAAATGAAGACAGCAACCAGAAAACGGTAGTTTACCCTCATATTTTTTTAAATTTATTTAAAAATACGCTTTAGCCAGGTTTTAATTTAAGCCCACAAGGCAATTCTTTTACAATACCCTGATTTTCGTAAAAATCATTCGTCAAAATACCTCTCCAGTACATAATCCGGTTGGTGGCGGTCGGGAATTTATTTCAGTTTGGTCGATATGGGTAATCAATGCATAATAATCGGCCAGCGAAGCCTTTACCATTTCCGGAGTTCGTGGCCAGGCACCCGGGGTTTCATCCCTGATATCTAAATTACCTGATTTATCAGGCTTCCTTAAACAACCTGGAAAACCGGATATTATACAATTTACAAAAATCAGCCATCTCCTTTTCATAATCTCCATAAAAAAAGACCTGGTGCATGCCGGGAACGCTGAGTACATCTTTGGGACTTCTGAGTCCGTCAATGCGGTATCTAACGGATACCACGCATCCCCCGTTCGGCGGGGAACTGATATTATCCATAACCCTGCCCGTAAGGAGTTGCAATTCCGTGGAGGCTCCCTCCTTCTGAACAACGTCCACTGCCGTCACCCGCTGTCCCTCTTTCCATTGGGGGATTACTGTTGCATCAGTGTTTCCATGGTGGTGTCCCAGGGCAAATGGTTCAGGGGGCTGATCCAGCCCTTTCAGCCGGGTGGCACACATGCAATGGGCTCCTATGAATGCTTGGTTGGCGGTATCGGGCACGGGGTCCTGCTGAAATCCCGGGCGA
>JAGYMR010000163.1 GCA_018400515.1 Tangfeifania sp. | reverse complement strand
CGTATCAAAGGTCATTTCGACCGATATCAGCCGCGACGGGATGCTCACCGGCCCTTCGTTTGAACTGTACGGGCAGGTCATTTCAAAACTTCCCGGGATTGAGGTCATTGCAAGCGGGGGCATTTCCGCCATGGGAGATATCAGGAGACTGGCAGAAATGGGGGTTTCCGGGGTGATTACCGGGAAAGCCCTTTATGAAGGGAAGATTCTGCTGAAGGAGATTGAAGAATATCAACAAAAAACGGAATAATGCTGGCAAAACGAATCATACCGTGTCTGGATATCCGCGACGGGCGGACCGTGAAAGGGATTAATTTTATTGACATTCAGGATGTGGGCGACCCGGTGGAACTGGGGGCAAAGTATGCCTCCGACGGGGCCGATGAATTGGTATTCCTCGACATTACAGCTACCCATGAGGGGCGCAAAACCTTTGTGGAGCTGGTGAAGCGGATTGCCCGGAATTTAAACATTCCTTTTACCGTGGGCGGGGGGATCAGTGAACTGCAGGATGCGGAGAAACTGCTTAGTGCCGGAGCCGATAAAATATCCATTAACTCGTCAGCCGTGCGCAATCCGGACCTGATCAGTCAAATGGCCCTGAATTTCGGAAGCCAGTTCGTGGTGGTGGCCATCGATGCCCGCAGCGATCAAAAGGACCACTGGACCGTTACTGTGAACGGAGGCCGTATCCCAACCGGAAAAGAGCTCTTCTCCTGGGCCCGGGAAGCCGAAGACCGCGGTGCAGGAGAGATATTATTTACATCGATGGATCATGATGGAACCAAAAAGGGCTTTGCCAACCAGCAACTGGCCCGGATGGCCGATTCGTTGAAAATTCCGGTGATTGCTTCCGGGGGAGCCGGAAGGATGGACCATTTTGTGGATGCTTTTACAAAGGGGAAAGCCGATGCCGGTTTGGCAGCAAGTATCTTTCATTACAATGAGATCCCCATTCCCAAACTCAAAAAATATTTAAAAGAAAAGGGGATCGTGGTTCGTTAGATCTGAATCGGTTCACTAAATTCGCGGTAATTTTCTGAATGGAAAGGCATCCGGGATATCCGAGGTGTTTAAGGGGTGAAACTCCTTTTAAAACAGATTTTTTAAACAGCTAGCTATTTAATATTTAAGTAAATCATATTCGAATGAAGATTTTAAAAGACATCAGCCAGGTTGATTTCAGTAAAATGGACGGGCTTGTCCCTGCCGTTATTCAGGATAGCAGCACACAGAAAGTTTTGATGGTGGGTTTTATGAATGCGGATGCCCTGAAAAAAACGGTGGATTCGGGGAAGGTGACTTTTTTTAGCCGGTCCAAAAACCGGCTGTGGACCAAAGGGGAAGTATCGGGCCATTTCCTGACCGTGGTTTCGGTGTTGGTGGATTGCGACGATGACACCCTTCTCATTAAAGCCGACCCGGCAGGTCCTGTTTGCCATACCGGGGCTGACACCTGCTTCTTTGAAACCAACCGGGAGAGTGACCTGCAGTTTTTATCCTATCTGCAGGATTTTATTGACAAGCGCCGGAAAGAAATGCCCGGCGGTTCTTATACCACGTCCCTTTTTCAAGAAGGAACTCCTAAAATCTCCCAAAAATTGGGAGAGGAAGCTGTCGAAACTATTATCGGGGCCATGGCCAATGACAATGAGAATTTTATTTACGAAGCCGGAGACCTGCTTTACCACCTGATTGTATTGCTCTCTTATAAAGGATTCCGGGTGGAGGACGTTATCCGTGAACTCAAGAAAAGGCATAAATAACCCCCGCTTATTAAAACTCCCGGCGGAGCTATTGAACGTCTGTCTATAAAGTCCGCTGACTGCGTTACGCTTGCCCTCAAAAGGATCATTTACGAATAGTAAACGCACATTTTTCGGGCTTCGCTCGCCCTGTTAAATCGCAAAGCGGTTATTTAACAGGGCAAGCCTTGTCAGCGAACTTTCTAAAACAGACTCCTGATTATATTGGCGGGCACTATTGAACAACATGGTTTTGTAACATAGTTTCATAACATAATTGTAAAACATTCATTTTTTGCCTTTTTCATTCAGGAATTTTGTCTTAAAGTTGGTAGCTTTGTATGGAAGGCCCATTCAAAAATAAATGACCGATGACTATGGAAACAAAAACGATTTGTCCAACCAGCACCGCGACCATTTTAGCGTGTCAGAAAATCGCGAAATCTTTCAGGGAGAATATTTATGAACTATCGAGGATTCGGAAGGAGTGGGATCCTGAGTTTGCCACCTCGCTGAATGTCTGGATCAGTGATACCATTGAAAAATATTATTCCGGGGGGGTGGATAGCATTTATGAGAAAAAGTACCGGGAGTGGCATGAAGTCATGGTGGCCGGTCTTCAAAGTCTGAAAATTATTCGTGCATCGGTCAAAGTGGATTTCAGGGACGACAAAACTTTCATTAAAGAATTTTTTAAAAAGACGGGGTACAACGATTATTTCAGCGATGCCAAAAACGGTGACCACCTGAGTCTGTTTAACTTTTTGACCACCTTTGCCGAGAATCTGGACGATGTAACCCGGAAGAAAATTGTAAGTAAAGGAACGCCCGATTCTCTTTTCCAAAAGGTCATTGAATCGGCCAAAGAGATCCGGGAATTCAAAAATTGTTTTGAAACGCTTGAAAGCGAAAATGAATTGAACACCTATGCCCAAAAAGAGGTGGCCGAGATCTATCAGACCATTCAGGATATTTGCCGCATTGCCGTTGCCTATTATCAATTTGATCCGGAAAAAAGGGATCATTTTAATTTTTTCAAGGTGCTGGTAAACTTATAGACAACCTGATAATTAACAAATAGAAACAGTCCGCCGGTATGTGCCGGTGGGCTGTTTTCGTTTATTCCCTTTTTTGCCGCCGGGATCTTTATTGCGTTCCCTGAGCCGGTTTACGCTTCCGGATCAACAGGGGAGTAACCTTCAGGGACCATGGATTCGGCCGGATCGTAAGGAAAAACATCGACAATGGTACTAACGGCAAGCGAAGAGATGACATAAGGGATCACCAGAAAAGAGAGCCGGTCATGGAGGCGTTCCAGGGCCTCCTTGATATCATCGGCCATTACCAGGTAGTAGGTGCGGAGCTTTTTTTCCTTCCCTGCTTCCTCGTCGACCGTTACCAGGTTGACTGTTGCTTTAAACCACCATGCCCCGCTATCGAAAGGAAAGACTTCAGCAATTCGTGATTTTTTTATGTCAGTTACCGAAAATTCACCCCCGGCCATTTGCTCCATTTGCCGGGTCATTCGGGTTTCCGCATCGGTAAAGGAAACAGCGTCAAGGAGAAAATTCTCCGTAACCGTTTGTTCTTTTCCGCTTTCTGTTACTTTGGTATATTTTACTTTGCACTCGAACCAGGTTTGCATCATTTAAAATTTTTAAGGGTTCAAAATTAGCAAATGGATTGGTTCCGTGAAACCGGAGGGGACTGTTAAAAAATTTTTTTAGCGGGGATTTCAGAAAAAAACCGGCGCGCAGAAATGATACGGCCGGTTTTCGAAAAGTAAAATCAATGTAATGATGCTCCTTTTCTCCTTATAAATTTTTTTTGCGAGACTTGTTGTAGCAGGGAATGGTTTTTTTCTTTGTTAAAAGGACCCGCTCCTACCGGCGGATCCTTTATTAACAGACAGCTACAGATAAAAAACGAAAGAAGGGATTAGTTGTAGGCATTTTCTCCATGTTCATAAACATCGAGTCCTTCTTCCTCTATGCGCTTGGAGACGCGCAATCCGATGGTTGCTTTTATTATTCTGAACAGGATGTACCCCAGTCCGAACGCCCATGCAAAAACAGCGATTACGCCGGTTAGCTGGGCCAGCAGCAGGCTGGCTCCTCCTCCGTAGAACAGGCCGCCCTCTGTGGCGAAAAGTCCGACCGCAATGGTCCCGAAAGCGCCGTTGACGCCGTGGACTGACACAGCTCCCACGGGGTCGTCGATTTTTAAAACCTGGTCAAACAGTTCAACGCTAAAGACAAGGATAATTCCTGCAATGGCTCCGATAATGCCGGCGGCCCCCGGACTAACCACATCGCAGCCGGCGGTAATAGCGACCAGTCCTGCCAGTGCCCCGTTCAGTCCCAGGGAAAGCCCCGGCCTTTTATAACGGGCCCATGCGGTAAAGAGAGCGGTGATAGCCCCCGATGCTGCCGAGAGGTTGGTGGTGAGGGCAATGTGTGCAATGGCCAGGGTGTTGTCTTCTCCTGCAGCGCCCAGCTGGGAACCCGCATTGAATCCAAACCATCCGAACCAGAGGATGAATACCCCCAGGGCAGCAAATGTGAGGTTATGTCCCGGAAGTGCTTTCACCTTGCCTTTTACATACTTTCCGGCACGGGGTCCCAGGACAATGGCTCCTGCCAGGCCGATCCACCCGCCCACGGAATGAACGATTGTGGACCCTGCAAAATCGAGGAACCCGAGCTGATCCAGCCAGCCACCACCCCATTTCCAGTGCCCCGAAATGGGATAAATGAGCACGGTTATAACCACTGTGAAGATCAGATAGGAGCTGAACTTGGTCCGCTCAGCAACGGCTCCTGAAACGATGGTTGCCGCCGTGGCGGCAAAAACTGTCTGGAACATCAGATCGGCTTTGTTGGCATAGTCACCGATCCCGTTATCATTGATAAAGAGGGAGGGAAGTCCGATGAAACCTCCGAGGGACTCCCCATACATGATGGTATAACCAATCACCCAGAACAGTAGCGAACCAATGGAAAAGTCCATCAGGTTTTTTGTCAGGATATTAGCCGTGTTTTTTGTCCGTACAAATCCTGCTTCTACAATCGCAAAACCGGGCTGCATGAACATGACCAGAAAAGTAGCCACTAAAACCCAAATGTTGTTTATCGAAATTGAAAGTGCTTCCATAATTTTTATTTTTGGAGTAAAGATCCCTGCTGTTTCTTCTAAATGGCGTGTTGCGGATCTCTATTCCTGATTCAACATGAATTATTCTTCTTTCCCTTTGATGTACAGGGCTTCGTCTCCCTTTTCTCCGGTCCGGATCCGGTAGGCTTGCTCGATGGGTATGATAAAGATCTTTCCGTCGCCTACTTCGCCGGTTTTTGCGGAATTCAGAATGGCCCGGATTGTTTTTTCCACGTTTTTTTCGCGGACAATGATGGCCAGCTTGATGCGTTCAATGGTGGTTGTCTCATAAACAACTCCGCGATAGATCCTTCCCTCACGGGTTTCCCCAACCCCACGGACATCCCAGAAGGAAAAAAATTCGATACCAGCCTCGTGAAGGGCATCTTTCACCTCATCAAATTTTGTTTTTCGGATAATTGCTTCAATTTTCTTCATCTGTTTTATTTTTATAATTGTTTAATAATAAGCTGATTAAAAGTTTTTGAGCGAATAAGAAAACTTTGTTTTTCCATTCACTTTTCAACATTTCTGGTTAACGCGTCTGTTGATGCTGGCAAGCCTGATCAAATGCAGGTCCGGTGGCTACAACGAAATCCCGACAACCACATGGAACTGTTCGGAAGAGGGGTTCAGTATGGCAGCCCCTGAAACAGGAAGCGAAAATGCTTCGCTCATTTTTATTTCCCGGGTGGTGCTGATGCCGACATTGCACACATTAAAATTTCCATCCATGGTGTATTGGCCGTCACCGGCCCCCAGGGTTAAATCAACCGGTCCCGCGGTGAGCCCTGCTTCCAGATAAAGGTCGCCCGCATCTTCATACATCATGTAAGCACCGGTGAGGGAAAAACTTCCCAATCCCAGTGCTACCATTGGTTCAATGGAATGCGAGGAGCCATTCAGCCATGCTGCCGGAGGAAAATAGTAATCGGTCAGCACCAGGTCCAGCGACCCCTTTTCACCGAGTCCAAAACTGTAACTTGCATACAGATCCGCTTCAGCAGCTTCGTTGGTCGAGGCATTGTACGATCCCCATGCTCCCAGGGCAAAACCTCCTGCGCTAAACTCAATAGAGGGCTGAAAGGCAGGACCCGAACCAAATTTGGTGCCCCGCCATACATAACTGCTGTAAATATCCAGTCCCGCACTCCATTCCTGGGCTTCAGCTTTTGGCATTATGCCCAGAATCATTAGTAAACCCGCTACGATGGTAAATGTCTTTTTCATTAGAATAAAATTTTTGGTTAAAACTTGTGATACAATTTTATGGCGATTACCGGTAATTTTTTTCATGCAAAACGGCTGGTTCTGTCCGGGCGTTTTTTCCGGATCAACTCCGTTTGATTTTATTATAAAGAAATTGATATAT
>JAGYMR010000162.1 GCA_018400515.1 Tangfeifania sp. | reverse complement strand
TTTGCTTCTCCCCAGGCCGGATGATTGTAATCCTCCATGGCCTCCGGATGTTTCCGGACAATTTCGGTAATGTTGCGTACCTGGTCGGTCGTATCATCGTTCCCCTGATGCCATGTCCAGTAAAACATGGCAATAAATTTATCGTCCTTTTCCTGGCCGACATCGGAATATTCAGGGAGTGTACGCCCCAGTGCATCGGTGGCCACCCACTGGTCGCTGTCCACATACTGGGCTAAAGAACTTTCCACGAGGGAAAAAACAAAAAATGCAGTCAATGCTAATGATATCAATTTAAATTTTTTCATGATAATTTATTTATTGGTTACTGTTATTCAATTCTGTACAATCCGAGACAACTCACATAATGCTCTTTTATTCCGAGTGAATCGACCAGATTTCTGATCTCCACCGTTTCAAACGTATGGGTATTATAACCTTTTCCTGTATCATTATTATATACCCAGGAGGGTGAAGGCCACAAACAAGCATTAAATTTAACGGTCCTGTAAAAATCTTTACGGACCCCATTCTGTCCATGGTGAGCCATTTGCAAATAATCGCAATCCAAATCCTTCCGAAAGGGGCCTTTCAACAAAAGATCCCCGCACTCCCTGCCACAGTCTCCCAGGAAAACAACCGATTTTTTGGCATCCCAAACCCGGATGACCATGCTGGAATTATTGTAAGGATTGGCCTTAATATGCTCATTTTTCACCGCTAAAATTTTAAATTTCGTCCGGTCCAGCCGGAATATTTTTCCGGGTTTGTCCATATCTTCGACAGGAATATCCGACTGCTGCAGATTCTGATAAAATTCAGCGGCTGCATCTTCGTTGTTCGGCTCTTCCTCCAGAAAGCCCGGCGAGAATCGGGAATGACAAATTTTTTTAATTGTAATTCCTTCCGGAGCTTTTAAGATCTCATTCAGTGCACCGATATGATCCGGATGCGGATGGCTTACAAACCAAATATCGACCTGGTTTCCTAAAGCAGCCAGAAAACCCCGCAGATAGGGTGTTTCTTCCTTCACCCCGCCATCCATCACCGCTACTGTTCCATCATCCATTTTAAAAACATAGGCGTTTCCAATGGTATTGATTTGCGAAGGCAGTTGCCAAAGAACAAAATTGCCTTTCGGTTTTGACGTGACTGAAAAAGTCCCCAGGACTAGAATTAAAAATAAAATAAATCTTCCCTTCAGGAGGTTTTTTCCTGTTTTTTTTAATCCTTCAGAACCGTTTTGTCTGCTCGTTTCCATGCGGTAATCAAGTATAATTTTTGATTTTCTTTTCATTGTTCGGATCATCCTGAAAAAGTTAAGGTACAACAGCACGGTTTAATATTTCGCTCCAGTCATCAATCCCGATAATCTGTTTATAGGGGTCAAAAACAGCATCCTCCTCAGCGGTTCCCGCAGCTTCATAGACATACCAGACCGGTTTCCGTCCTGCCGGATCGGTTTCATCATCCGGGAAGCGGCGCAACCCGATGCGCAGTCCGAATTCATGGCGGTTATCGATCCAGTTGTGCCATTGCATCGCTTCGATTCCATCCAGCATCTTCAGTTTTTTCCAGGCATAAGCCAGGCCGGCCGCCTGTTCCTGCAGGTCCTGTTCGCTATAAGTCCTCGAGTTGGTTCCGTTCTCAGAGAGCCAGACGGTTCGTTTCATTTCGCCCTGATAAAAAGTTTCTGGTTGTTTGATCCAGGCATCCAGCACTTCCAGATTTTTAAAGGTGACGAGGGGACTATCCATGAAAAAGCGGGCATTGGTATCCTCCCAGGTTCGCGGATCGTTCAGATCTTCGGGGTAGGAGTGATAGGCCACGGCCCAATGAAAATCCCCTTCGGCGGCGGAAAAATCGAGCAGCGTCTCCAGCATCTCCTTCGAAGAGAAGAAGCCGGGACCAACGGAAGAGGCCCAGGAGTGGGTAAAAGATCCAAAAATCTGGCTGTGCTCATCATAGGTACGGACAATGTTATAACACATCCGCATCGATTTGTAATAGCTATCCAGATAAACCATCATGGGTTTTTCGCCCATATTGGTCCAGGTCAGGCCAGCATCCACCTCATTGTGCATGATCCAGTGGTGTATGCGCCCATAGGGGCTGTCATTCCGGCAATAGCGACTGGCCAGAAAATCGAGTCCCGCGGCATAGCAATGCACACTCTCAGGGCGGGTCAGGTTGGGCATGGTATATATTCCCTGCGAAGTATAGTGCGGATGCTCCAGAAGTGCTCCCACCTGGGGGTCTGCTGATTCAGCCGCATTCGAAACCAAAAGAATGGCGGCCACTACAATATCCCTTTTTTGCGCTTCCCTCAGGGTCCGGTCCAGCGCTTCCACCCTGTTCCGGTCAAAGTAGTAAGTCTTCCCGCCATACGTGTGGGGAATGGAATTGGCTACCGGCTGCAGGTGCATATAACCGGTCAGGGTAACATTCACCGTAATACTTGAGATCTGCAGATCATCCAGATCCTGGGTGAACTGGTTGTCAAAAAAGCCCCCCAGTCCCTTTTTTCCTGAAGGCTCCTCTTTTGTCAGGCTCCGCCCGGCAACGATATGGTCCGGATGCCGGGCATGTGAAACAATTTCATCCCCTTCACTGCCGGTTTTAACAATGCCCCACTTCGACAATAACCGGTCGTACACCCGTCCGTCACGCTCGGTAAAACGATCCACCCGGAGTGTAAACTCCGGATTGGTGAGGGAATGTTTATAGGGGAAAGTATCCACCTCGGTGTAATGCAGGGAGGGCGGTATCTCACAAAGATAGTATTCTCCTTCGCCCGGCAAGTGCCCATTTATGGTGACCGTCGATTCACCGGCATTGACTTCAGTGACAGCTGCTTCATAATCCGAAGCCAGATAGGATTCAAGGTGGGACTTCAGTAACAAATCGTTTTCAATAATCTCCTCCTGCCTCCGGATCTCCTCCTCCTCAGCCCCGGTCAATCCCCGCAGGTAAATATTCCGTACCTGCAAAGTGATCCCGGCCTGGTTTCCAAAATCGAGGCGCAGGAAGTCGCCGGGACTCCCCCATTCAAATTCTTCGATGCTGCCGGCAAGAACAACCGACCAGGTGCTCCATAAATTGGCTGAAGGGATCTCTCCGGCACGCACCGATTGCGCTTCAGAGACCGGAGGACCGAAAAAAACCTGCAGATCACTGATCCTTTCAGAACACTGGTATTCAAAGGTTAACACCACCGAGTCGGCGGAATTCGGATCATCCAGCCCCTCCAGATATAAATAGGGATCCTGGCCCGTGGTTTGAATGACGTAGTGGTAGGTCCCTTCACGTGTAACCTCCAGTTGGTTCAGCCGGTCCATGTCGATGGTCAGATAATCTTTTCCCTGCTCCACCTCCACAGTATCCGGCGGAAGCTCCGTATCTTTTTTACACGAATGAAGTGTTGTCATCAAGGCCAGCAAAAGAAGGAGTAACCTGCCGGATTTCAGCGACCAGCGTTTCAATTCCTGTGCGTACCAACGGTGCACCCTCACCAGAATAAACTTATCTTCTCCTCCTCCAATTCTCATCATATCAACCCTTTCAATTTTACAAGCATAAAACAGCACCCTCCGCGCTTTCATCGTCTTCCGTAAATTATACTATACGGATGAGGTCCGTTTGATTTGACAATCATTTTTTCATTCTCCCTTTTTCAAGAGGGCTCAGTCCCCTTTCTCCGGAAGCCAGGTACAAATATGTGACCCGTCCCAGTTATCGACCGAGGCATAATCGACCATTTGAATGAAACCATCCTCGACGGGAATGCGGTATTGCATTTTAGTTCCCGGGATTTGGGGCGTTTCGGAAACGATATCCACATACCCTCTTTCAGAAAGGACGGTAACAGCTTCATTGTAATGCGGATCCAGGTTCTCGTCGCGGGCGAGGACTACAGGTCCCCGGACCAATGCCTTAAAGTGATGGCCGGCAGGATTGCTTCCTTTGGGCGCATCCAGCAGGCGGCAGCGCATATCGAGCTGCAGTTCAATCCGGTCGCCGGTTTTCCATTCCCGGGAGATATCGGCATACGTTCCCGGTTCCACAGGAATTTCGGTTCCGTTGACCTCCAGGCGGGTGGAGCGGCTCCACCGGGGGATGCGTACCTTGACGGAGAAAGATTCCGGTTTCTCCGGCTGAACATTAACCCGGACAATTCCTGAAAAGGGAAAATCGGTCGTTACCTCCAGGGTAACCGGATTTCCCTGGCCCGTCCGGGCCTCCGAAACCCCTTCATTGTATAGGTTTACCACCGGTCCGGCTCCCGATTGCATCACCGCAACATAGGGAAGATAAGCCAGTCCCATGGGCCCGTTTAAATTGCAGCAGGTCACATGAACGTCATCGATCATTCCTCCCCAGCCTTTGATATTTGTTTTTACGCCATTCAGGAGGTTCACATAGCTGAACCCATCCCCTTCCGGTTTCATGGCACCAATCAGGCCATTATAGGCATACTTCTCGATCATATCCATGGCCAGCGGGTCACCGGTCAGCCTTAATACCTGGCTGCACAATTTGAGCCAGGTGACTCCGACACAGGTTTCCATCATTCGGTTGATCTCGGGATTGGTCTGTTCCAGGGCGGTATTGTCCCAGGCCTCTCCGTACACCCGCGGATGGTAGGGCTGGTCACCTCCCCCGTTACCAATAATGGTGATCTCTTTTTCGATAATCTTATGGAAAAGATTCATAAAAGCCTGCTTCCAGTGCTCCTCGCCGGTTACACGGTAGTACTCGATGAGTCCTTCAAAAAGGGACATCATCTCATAAGCTTTGGGATAGACCCCCCCGATGTCTTTCGGATCTTTATCCTGGAAAGCCGATTCAATGATATTATAACCTTTGGCACCTCCCTCGTCTTCCACGATATACCGGGCAAAATCAAGATAGCGCTGGTAGCCGGTGCGTTTATACAAACGCATCACCGGTTCAAGGACCGTACTGGATTCGATGTGGTTCGGACTCCATCCCTGATCCACAATGCGAACCTTGGGCAGAGGACCAGTCTGGGCAATAATGCAGTCGGCATGTTTAATCATGGCTTCCAGGACCCGCGGATCCTGTTCCACATGACGGTAATACTGGTCCAGTCCGAGGAGCACGTATTTCCGTTCCCACATATCACCGCCGGGACCGTCGGGTTGATCCGCTATTTCGGAACAACTGATGCTTCCGTTCTCCCGCTGGGTGGAAAGCAGATCCTCCACGGTGGCGGTTAACATCTGCTTAAGGACCGAATCCCCGGTATAGCGGTAAAACATGCATCCGGAGCGGACAGCTTTTCCCCACATCTCCCCCTGGGCAAAGAAATCCCTGCCATTGCGGAATTTATCCACAAAAGCAGCATAAGGCACCACTCCCTTATTCCAGTTATTGATGGAAAGCCGGATGTACTCCTCCAGGTATCCGTCGAGGCGGACAGCCTGCGGGGGTAAAGGATCAAATACATCCTCCACCGTCACATTTTCGGGCTTCTTGCACGAAAAGGAAATCAACGGAAGTAGCAAAATCAGCAATACTTTTTTAAAAACCCCGGTTTGCGGGAGAGGGTTTCGTCTGTTCTTTTTCGGTTTCATACTATTAAAATTGTTAATTTTTCATAGGTGTCGGATTAAACTCCCATGTTTTTTTATCATTCATTTGGGTGAAAATATTTTACATGCTCGTTTCATCTGTATTTATCTCTATTTTTCAGGATACCGCTCCACCCGTTCGACGATGGCCTGTAAACGCCCAAAAAGGGAAAATCGTCCGCTTAATCCGGGTTCCCGGGGGCACTGTATCCGGGTTCCTGAATCAACAGGCTGTCAAGGACCGATTCAATATAAGGGTCATTGTATTCACCGTTTACCTTCTTCTTCAACAGGTACCCATGATCCTTATCACTTTTATCCAGTTCCCATTTAAACTTCATATCAGGCTGCAGATCCATATACCCTTCCGTCTGAATATCCCAGTAATCACGCTCCCCCCTTACGGCATAAAGGACGGTAACCAGGTCCGCCACATGGCGGTCCTTTGCTTTTCCGCCAAAAAAAAGTTCATAAGTCCTTCGCACAGGATTGTCCGGCGGCGTTTGTGTCAAAACCTCACCTGCCCGCACTCCGCTCGGAACAGAACCGACCTCCCTGCCGGCAAAGACCAAATCTACAGGCCAGTGGTTAACCGCGTAATGAGAAGCATCGGGATCAACCTGAAAATTGGGATTGACCTTATCCAGCTCATCAACGGGAGGAAATCCCTTAAAATTCCCGCCCATGCAGACCCATTTCCGGACCTTTTTTTTAACAAGCTCCTTTCCGCTTAAAC
>JAGYMR010000161.1 GCA_018400515.1 Tangfeifania sp. | reverse complement strand
GTTGCTTTCTTCGGAGGATTATAAAAAAATGATTGAAGCTTAGCCGTTTTTTCCTTCGGGAGGAGATGAAAAGCCAAAAAAACCAGGATCAGCATCTGATCCTGGTTTTTTTGGGCCGGTGCGGGATCATCCGCATTTGGATGATCCGCAGGAGAGGCAGGTTAAACAGCCTTCCTGATAAACTACGTTGTCTGATCCGCACTCTTCACATCGGGCATCCTCAGCTACTGTGCCGTTGGGAATGTACTTTTTTAATGCCCGCGCGACGCCTGCCTTCCATGAGTTAATGGTTTCATTGTCGAGCTGCAGGCTTGTGACCAGCTCCACTACTTTTTGAATCGGCATTCCATGCCGTAACGTACCAGAAATTAATTTTGCATAATTCCAGAATACGGGGTTGAACTTATAGGAAAGTCCTTCAATGGTTGTTTTATATCCCCGTTTGTTCACGTATTGGAAATCGTAGCGTGATACGCCGTCGCTGTCATGGCTTTTTATGATATACCCTTTGGTAATGGACCGGGGAACGAGTATGCCGTCTTCATCATCCGCCAGGCCCGTAAAGATTTCATAGGGTTTATTGTTCATCTGGCCAATGAAAGCGATCCATTTTTCCTTGTTGTTTTGGAAACGGACAACATCGGCTTCCAGTTTTTCGGGCCGCTTGGTCGGGAAATTGGCATTGTTTCTTTCACTCTTGTTTTCGTTGGAGATCAGCACCCCGGACCGGGAGCCGTCGCGGTAAACCGTCACACCTTTACATCCGCTTTTCCATGCTTCAAAATAGAGGTTGCCCACCAATTCTTCGGAGACCTCCGCGGGGAGGTTGATGGTAACACTGATCGAATGGTCCACCCATTGCTGGATTCTTCCCTGCATCCGCACCTTCGATAACCAGTCGACATCGCCGGAAGTAGCTTTATAATAGGGGGATTCTTTTACCATTTTCTCGAGTTCCTCCTGGGAATATTCGCGGTTCACGTCGTACCCCTGTTCTTTCATCCAGACTTTGAATTTATGGTGAAAGACGGTATACTCTTCCCAATGGTCGCCAACTTCATCCACGAAATCAACCCGGACATCCTTGTCGTTGGGATTTACTTTCCGGCGGCGCTTATAAACCGGCAGAAAAACAGGTTCAATTCCTGACGTGGTTTGTGTCATGAGGCTGGTGGTGCCGGTGGGGGCAATGGTTAGCAGGGCAATGTTGCGACGGCCGTATTTTGTCATTTCTTCGTACAGCTTGGGGTCGGCCGCTTTTAACCGGGCAATGAAGGGGTTTTTTGCTTCCCGGTGGGCTTCATAAATTGAAAAGGGGCCGCGTTCTTTGGCAAGGAAAACAGATGCCCTGTAAGCCTCCAGGGCAATGGTTTTATGGATCTCTTCAGAGAAATCGACGGCAATGTCCCTGCCGTATTGCAATCCCAGTGCAGCCAGCATATCCCCTTCGGCGGTGATGCCGATGCCGGTCCGGCGACCTTCGCGGGCTTTTTGTCTGATTTTGACCCACAGGTTCTTTTCAACCGATTTTATCTCTTCATTTTCAGGGTCTGAATCGATTTTTTTCAGTATGGCATCGATTTTTTCCAGCTCCAGGTCAATAATGTCATCCATGATTCGCTGTGCATAGTGGATGTGTTCTTTGAAAAGATCAAAATTGAACTTTGCTTGGGGGGTGAAAGGGTTTTTCACATAAGAATAGAGATTGATGGCCAAAAGCCGGCAGCTATCGTACGGGCAGAGCGGTATTTCACCACAGGGATTGGTAGAAACGGTTTTGTAGCCCAGGTCAGCGTAACAGTCGGGAACCGACTCGCGCGTGATGGTGTCCCAGAAAAGAATTCCCGGTTCGGCCGATTTCCATGCGTTTTTTACAATTTTTTGCCAAAGCCGGCCGGCATCAATCTCCTGTTTATAAACCGGATCCCCGCCTTCTACCGGATAGGCCTGCACGTAATTCCTTTTTTCTTCCACGGCCTTCATGAATTCATCATGAATTTTTACCGAGACATTGGCCCCGGTCACTTTTGCCTCTTCCAGCTTTGCGTCGATAAAACTTTCGGAGTCGGGATGTTTCACCGAAACGGACAACATAAGTGCTCCGCGCCGTCCATCCTGGGCTACTTCCCGGGTGGAATTCGAATAACGCTCCATGAAAGGAACAATGCCGGTGGATGTAAGTGCGGAATTTTTCACAGGGGAACCTTTGGGGCGGATATGGGACAGATCGTGGCCGACTCCTCCCCTCCGTTTCATTAGCTGAACCTGCTCCTGGTCAATTTTAAGTATACCCCCGTAGGAATCGGAATTCCCGTTGTTCCCAACAACAAAACAATTGGAGAGCGAAGCAACCTGATAATCATTGCCGATGCCTGTCATGGGTCCTCCCTGTGGTACAATGTGGTGAAACCCTTTCAACACCTGGTAGATTTCGTCTTCGCTCAAGGGGTTGGGGTATTTTTTTTCAATTCGGGCAATTTCTTTTGCCAACCGGTGGTGCATGTCATCGGGTGTGCGTTCAAAAATATTTCCGAAAGAGTCTTTCAGGGCATATTTATTGACCCATACCCTTGCCGCCAGATCATCTCCGTTAAAATACTCCCGGGAGGCTTTTACCGCTTCTTCCTGCGAAAAGATCTTTTTCCCTGTACCGATTTTTATTGATACTTCCTCAAATGCCATAGTGTTCAGTTAATATATTTAATAAATAATTTATTATCAATAATACCCTTTGCGTGAAAAATACAATTCCCAAAATTGTAATATGCAAGATAAGGCACATCGAAAAAAAAAGGAATGTTTTTACGCTGAAAAAAATAAAAAGTTATCAACTTTGACCTGTTAATGCGTTGTCTAAAAGAGGTTTGCGTAGGGGGTGTGAAAAAAAAGTTAACAAAAAATGAATTTTTTCATTTTCCGGAATTCATTTTTTTACCGAATTTTTTATGAAAAGAATCGAATGTTCCGGAATTTATTTTTTGGTAAAAAAAGGGGGGGATTGGCCTTAAATATTGAAAATTTTTTTTATGATAAGACCCGTTGAACCAAGGTTGCTTTGAACATAATTTTTACAAACAAGGGATGCCCTGGCGAAGGCTTCCGGTTTTTCCAGCAGGGAACCGAGGGACATTTCAAGCTCCTCCAGATTCCGGACCGGGAATGCCCCCCCTTGTTGTTTCAGATCAACGGCCTCTTTAAATTTGGTATAGTGGGGGCCGAAAATAACCGGTAACCCGAAGGTTGCTGCTTCAAGGATGTTGTGGATGCCTGCTCCGAATCCTCCCCCGATGTATGCGATGGCACCATAGCGGTAAAGGGACGAAAGCAATCCGATGGAATCAATGATCAGCACCCGGGATCTTTCAATCTGTTTTTCATCTGCCTGACTGAAACGAACCGCAGGTTTTTTTAACATTTGGAGCAGCCGGTTAATATTGGCTTCCGAAACCTCATGGGGAGCCACCACCATCCGGAGTTTTTCCGTTTTGTTGATAAACCCTGTAAGCAGCTCTTCGTCGGATTTCCATGTGCTCCCGGCCACGATGAGGGGGTGGTTGTTTTTGAACTTTTCAACAAGGGGGATTTTTTTTGAATTTTTGGCAATGGCTGCCACGCGGTCGAACCGCGTATCCCCTGAGACCGACACATTTTGAATTCCTGCAGCATACAGCAGCCGGGCCGATTTTTCATCCTGAACAAAGAAATGCTCCACCCGGAACAAAATTTTCCGGTACCACTGTCCCCATGCATTATTTTTAAAAAACGGCTGATTTTCGCGAAAGATGGCGGAGACCAGGTAAAGCGGAATGTTCTGTTTTTTTAGTTCAGAAATAAAAAAGTGCCAGTATTCGTATTTTATAAAGAAGGCTTTTTCGGGATTAGCAATTTTCACAAAGTCCCGTGCATTCCGTGGTGTATCGGGAGGCAGGTAGCTCACAATGTCGGCAAGGGGCTCATCTTTCCGGATCTCATAGCCAGAGGGGCTAAAAAAGGTGAGCAGGATCCGGTACCGGGGAAACCTTTTTTTTATTTCCTCGAGCAGCGGGCGGCCTTGTTCGAATTCCCCCAGCGAAGCACAATGGAACCAAAGGTAACGGGCATTGGTTTCGATCTCCCCGGCCAGCTTTTTTTTCCAGTTTCTTCGTCCCCTGCGCAGAAGGCGGGCTTTTGAATTAAAGAGGGAAGCAATCCGGATAAAAAAGATATAAACACGAATTCCGGTATGGTATAAAAAAGTCATTGCCTGTTTTTATTGTTTGGCTTCCGGTAAAAAAAGCTGCTGTTTTTCAGGTATTCATAAATGGTTAAATTCATTAAAAGCAGCAGAAAAAAATATCCAAAATCCTCCACAGGAATGGTAAATACCCGGATGCCCAGGTTGTGTGCATTATTATATTCCACCACGGGCAGGGCGGTTAAGAAGCCATTGACTATGAGGAAAGGGATCAGGGAGATCAGGTAGGTAAGGAAGAATTTGGTATAATGTTGTTTAAAGCGGTTCCGGAAGACGGTATAACCAAAATAGATGGTGAGCAGGAAAAAGTTGAAAAAGGTATACAATTTTTCGCGTGCAAAATAGGCCAGCAGGGCGAAGCCGGCAAGGAGCACCAGACTGACCGCGATAAAGAGATTGGGTCTTTCGAACCGGGACATTTTCAGTTTTACGACTTCATAGATAAAGACGCAGCTGTAGGGGACTACGAAAAAGAAGAGCCACTCTTCCACCGGAAGATTCAGGATATAGATCCCCAGGACATACTCGGGATTGAAATGCCATATTCCAAGTTCTTCAAAACGGAGGTCCCAAATAATAAAGATGGCTCCGGAAAAAACGATGGCCGGCAGGAGGTATTTCAACCTGGAAATGAAACGGAGTTGTTTTTCAAAGCTATAAGCCAGCGGAACAGCAAATGATCCCAGCATCAGCAAAAGGTATGTGAAATTTTTCAGTTCCATAACAGGTGGTTCTCCGGGTGGCCGGTAAAGTTACTTAAAGTTTTTTTCCTGCGATCTCCACGGGGGCATCGTCCGGGGAAATTCCCCGCATCCGGAATGAGTAGGAGTATTCCCTGTCCGTGAGGCGGTATTTCTCGTGTGTCCAGGCGCCCCAGCTATTATCACCGCCCACACCCATCTGTTTGAAGTCGACATTGACCGATGTCAGGTCCCGCGGTTTTACGTCGGTGGTGTGGCGGTTTTCCACTTTAACTCCTTCCTGGTGGCGTCCGTCGGTACGTTCAGGAGATTCAAAGTCTTCCAGCAAGTTATGGTGGGCACTTACTTCAAGCAACGGCATTCCCTGGAAAAACAGGCCATGGCCCTGCCGGTCGGTGATGGTCATCCAGCGGACATCTGTTTTGTTCCCGTTTTCCTGTGGGCGCAGATAGGCCCAATACTGGTCGGCTACGCTGCCGGAGTATAAGTCAACGAATGCTCCGGTTTTCCGGTCCTGATAATTCTCCTGGGGGCCGCGCCCCAGCCAGCTCATCCGGTCAAAGGCACGGGGCATTACCAGGTTCATTCCCATCCGGACGATCTCCGGAAGATCTTCCCGGGTCATGAAAAAATGGTTGTTCACCACCACATCGCCCGAACCGTATACCGTGTATTGCGACCGGTAACCGGCCATTTTTTCCTGGTTGCCGTCCACCAGATCAAAGTGGAACACCACTTCGGCCCTGTTATCTGTTTTTTTGCTAACCGTTACCCGGGTAACCTGGCGGTTGTCACCTGCTTTCCGCCAAACGCGGCTTCTTTTGTGCAGGTCGTTGCCGTAGTCATTGTCGATCGGTGCCCGCCAGAAGTTGGGGACGGGGCCACTTTGGATCAACTCTTTTTCGCCGTTTTTATAGCTGGTAATTACGCCGGCAACTTTGTCGAAAGTAACCGAAAAATGCCCGGAAGAGACAATCGCTTCATCTTCTGTTTCCTTTACTGATATTTTGGGGAGGCCGGCCAGGTTCATCTTTCCGGCGGGAGCGGAAAAGGGCAGCTTGAACTGTTCTGCAGCCAGGGTAGTTCCTGCATCCACCAATCCGTCCTTTTCTTTCAGGACGGCTTCCAGATGGAGGAAATATTCGATGCCTGCCCGGGGCTCCAGCGAAACATCGATGGAGGCATTTTGCGACGCGCCGGGGGGGCAGTTGATATCTGGAAGTTCCCCCGATTTTATTACCTTACCTGCCCCTTTAATCTGCCATTTAAATTCGAAATCTGACAGGTTACGGAAAGCGTATTTGTTTTTTAGGGCAATAACGCCGTTTTTAAGGTCTTCCGGTTCGAAGTCAATGTTTTGGTAAACTTGTTTTACCTCCAGCAGGTGCGGTTTGACTCCGCGGTCGGGATTGACCAGTCCGTTGAGACAG
>JAGYMR010000160.1 GCA_018400515.1 Tangfeifania sp. | reverse complement strand
TGCGCTGCCTCGGTGCGTTATTTCAATAAGGCAGCCGCGGGCCTGGAGAATACGGAAGTTTTATGCATCTCGCGGGACCTTCCCTTTGCTCAATCCCGTTTTTGCGGGGCCGAAGGAATTGAAAATGTCATCACCCTCTCCGATTTTGCCACCGGTGAATTTGGGAAAAATTACGGACTGGAAATTGCGGACGGCCCCATGGCCGGGTTGCACTCCCGCGTAGTAATCATCCTTGATGAAGAGGGAACCGTTTTATATACCCAGCAGGTTCCCGAGATTGTGGATGAGCCCGATTATAAGGATGCCCTGGATGCCTTAAAATAATGAATTCACCCCTTTGCTCCCGGGCCCTGTGATTAAATTAAGCGGCCAACGGGTTATGGGAGATTTTTATTAAGCCTTCCGGTTCCCCGTTACCGGAAAGAAAAAGGCACATTATTTTCCGGCCTGGCAAAAAGCCCGGAACGACTGGAAAGATCGTTTCCATTAAAATGTTTGTATTTTTGCAGGTATGATACCAGAGAGCCGGCCCGATATTCTCCTTTTCAATCCAACCTGCGAATATGCGGTAGCCAACGGAAATGCTTCCTGGCAGCCCAACCGGTTATTGCAAAAGATGGAAGAGGATTTGGGAACGTTGCCGTTGTTCTTTGGCCGGCCGGAAGATATTGTTTTAGTAAAAAGAGCACCCTCAAATCATTACCTTTCAGTGCTCGAATCATGGGGAATTCCACTCCCCGGTTTCTGTTTATTAGAAGATGCGGTGAACGGAAAGCTTCCGGGAATCACCCCGGGATGGTTAAAGCCCTGGGGCTGGAGTCCGGCGGCTCACAGGATCCTGAAACCGTTAAAAAACGCTTGTTCCGGCGAATTTCAGGCTTCCCCTGTTTCTCAATGGCTGCCCGGGCACCGGGAACTGTATTCCAAGAAATTTGCATTGGAGATTCTCCGGGACCTTCTGCCGCTGCTTCCCCCGGAAAAAGTACTAACAAATTCCCTGCTTCCGCGTGTTTGCACAACACGGTATGAAATTTCTGACCTTGTGGAGCAGTGGGATCAACTAATGATCAAAGCTCCCTGGAGCAGTTCGGGACGCGGATTACAGCCCATTACGAAAAAACCGGTGGTGCCGAAAGTTTGGGAAAAGGTGACAGGGATTATCAACGAGCAGGGATATGCCATGGTCGAACCCCTGCTGAATAAGGTACTTGATGGTGCCCTTCAGTTTGAACTCAAAATGGGGAAAGTGACCTTCGTGGGGATGAGCATTTTTCTTACCGACAAAAAAGGACAGTACCAGGGCAATTACCTCAAAAGATGGCCTCAGGACACCCCGGAGGAGGTCCGGCAATTCGCCGGATCGCTGCCCGGTCTTCTGGCAGGTCCCCTCGCCCAAACCATTGAAAATAGTCCCCTGGCGGAATTCTATGAGGGTGTTTTCGGAGTGGATACACTCCTTTTTCGTGATCATGCAGGAGCACTGCGTGTGAATCCATGCCTTGAAATCAATGTCCGTCAAAACATGGGTCTTTTATCCCTCCGGCTCGCAAAGCTGCTGGCACCCCAAAGCAGGGGAGTTTTTAAAACATTCTACCAGCCGGGGCGCACCTTTCTTCCCTTTAAAAAGGCCATGGAAAAAAAATACCCTCCCCGCCTTGCGCGGAAAAAAATGCACACCGGTTTCTTCGCCCTGACAGAGGCAACCCATGACACGCTCTTCGGGGCTTACCTGCTGGCAGAGGCCCCTTCTCCCGGGAAATAAAAGGAGGATTCCCGGCACCGACTGCCCGGAATTTCCCGTTTTTTTATTATTTTTACTTTTCAACATTCGGAAAAACAACCCAATGCTATGAATGATCAGGAAAAACCATCTGCCAATACCAAAAAAATCCCAAAAAAAGTTTACGAAAAGGAGTTGAACCGGCTTCAGATCGAATTGGTAAAACTCCAGGAATGGATCAAACGTAAAGGGTTGAAGGTCGTGGTCATTTTTGAAGGCAGGGATGCTGCCGGAAAAGGAGGCACCATCAAACGGATCACACAGGTTTTAAACCCCCGCATTTGCCGGGTTGTGGCCCTGGGCACACCCACCGAACGGGAAAAGACCCAGTGGTATTTTCAACGGTATGTTCCCCATTTGCCGGCTGCAGGAGAAATGGTACTTTTCGACCGGAGCTGGTACAACCGGGCCGGTGTGGAAAAAGTCATGGGTTTCTGCACCAATGAAGAATACTGGGAATTTTTACGTTCATGTCCCAATTTCGAACGAATGCTTATCCGTTCGGGCATCATCCTTATAAAATATTGGTTCTCCGTAAGCGAAGAAGAACAAGAGAAACGTTTCATATCCCGCAATGAAGATCCCACCAAACGATGGAAGCTTAGTCCGATGGATTTGAAATCGAGGGAGATGTATGTGGAGTATTCCAAGGCAAAGGATGAAATGTTTGCCTATACCGACACCAAGATAAGCCCGTGGTACATGGTGGACGCCGATAATAAAAGACGGGCCCGGCTCAATTGCATTCACCACCTTCTATCCATGATCCCCTATAAAGATCTCTCTCCGGATCCACTGGAGATGCCTCCCAGAAATGACACCCGCGGGTATGTCCGTCCGCCGCTCGATGAAATGACGTATGTTCCGGAAATCTATTAATCTGGGTGAAACCAGGAAACCGGGCAACGGATTCCGGCATTAATTGTCACGGGTTTGCGTCATATTAAAGAAATGCCGGGCCTGTTTCTCCAGAAACCCCTGAAAGAGGCCTGATGATAGATCTTTTTCATCCCGGAAACCCCGCTGAACAAGTTCAAAATAGGCATAGGTCCAGGTTATTTCAACGGGAATATCATTTCCCATTACTTCCACCGCTTCCTTAACGGCCAGGGTGGCGGTCTGCCGGAGTTTGCTGCCTTTGGCCCCTTCGATGGTCTCATTCATCGGAACGCCGGCCATTTTCAGCATATTGCAGGTCGTTTCCAGATCGGGCCACTCCCGGACTCCCTGGTCGTTGACCAATGCGGCAAAATGGCTCACCGAATTTCCATGAAGAAGGACCCATGCAGCATACTGGGAGATATCGTTAATTTCCAGGACAGTCTCTTTCAGGGGCGGTTTCCAGGGGCGGCGAAAATAATGATAAAGTTCATTTTCGAGGATACCGGCCCCCTCGGAGGGAAGGATCCCTTCGTGTTCCAGACGGCCAAGCAGTTCAATTCCCAGATCGGACAACAAATAGGGTGTTTCACATACCGCATTATGGATGGATTGTTGGGCCCATAAAGGCAGTTGCCCGACTTCCTGCTCACTTACAAAAATTTTTGGGAGCGATCCGTCAGGATGCTCAAAATGAATTGCATTCAGCTTCTTTTTTGAAAAAATATAGCGCCCGGCAGGTTTATACCCCAAACAACGGATAATGTGACGAATCGCAGCAATCCCTTCCGGCATCTCCCCCATGTGGGTTTTAAGTGTCCGGAATGCCAGATGATCATGGACCACATTACCCCCCCGGTGCATCACTTTATCTGCATACTTCCGGGCATAAGGCATCCTGTCAAGATAAGCCTCCCATAACATTTGAATGAGATTCCGGGCAATAATGGCTGCACTTCGTTTCATACCCTTTTTAACAGGAAAAAATCAGAAAGGGTTACTCAAAAAGATGTGTTATAAAATATTGTTTAATTCAAAAAAAAAACACGGCCCATTCAGCCTAACGGAGGTAAAAAGGATCTTTCTCTGTTTTTTCCATAAATTGAAGAACATCCTTTTTATTAAAAAATGTGGTGGCCCCCACCTGAATGGCATTTAAAGCTCCGGCAGCGTTGCCGAAATTGATGGATTCCTGCAGGGGCTGCCCGTTCAGGTAATAATAAAGGAAGCCGGCAGAAAAAGCCATTCCCGATCCAATGTTATCTTTCATTTTTATGGCATAACCTGCGTCATAAAAAACTCCCTGTTTTTTATGAAAAGCATAAACACCCTTTTGTCCGCGGGTTATCAGAACAAGATCCACTTTATACTTTTCTGTGAGTTGTTGCCCGAAATCCTGAAGTTTTCCCGGTTTTAGCTGCAGTTTTTCTGTCAAAAAGCCGATCTCCTTTTCCTTTATCCTGACAATGTCGGAGGATCGAAGCAAAAAATCAACTACCGAAACATTAAAAAAATGCTGAAAAAGCTTTAAATCAAAAAATTTAATTGAATGGGAAGATTCCTTTATGAGTTCCCGGATGGTATTTTTAGAGATACCAAACCGCTGCGGAAGCAGGCCAAAAAAGAGGCAATCGGCTTTCCGTGCCAGTTTCAGGGCTTCTGTCGAAAATTCAATATGATCAAAAGCCACATCCTGGGTTACATTGTAAATGGGTTCTTTGTTTTCATCAAAAGTAACATTCACGGTTCCTGTAGGAAATTCAGCATCGATTTGAACATCCAACACAGAAATTCCCAGTTCCTCGAGTCGTTTTAATGCTTCATGCCCGTAGGCATCATCTCCTACCCGTGAGAGCAGGAATCCTTTTTCGCCGAAGGAGTTACAACGAAAAATCAGGTTCGAGGGAGTGCCCCCCAATACTTTTCCGCCGGGTAAAATATCCCAAACAACCTCTCCGAATGCCACAATTTTTTTTGCCATTGCTCTTTATTTCCGGCAGCAAAAATAAGGATAAATAAAAAATCATTCAAATTTCCCCAAAGTGGTTATTAACAAATGAGGTCAGGATCTCCTGAAGATCGGGCCGGCCAATTTCCTGGAGGTCGTAAAAAACGCGACTGTTGGGCTTCTCAATACGAATGATCCTGTTTAAATCGACGGGAGTACCGATCAGTACCGAATCGCAATCGGTCCGGTTGATGGTTTTCGCAAGGTCTTTCACCTGTTCCTTCCCGTATCCCATGGCAGGAAGCACACAGCCGATGTGGGGGTATTGCAGGAAAGTTTTTTTCAATGCCCCGGAAACATAGGGCCGGGGGTCAATGATTTTGGAAGCACCAAATTTCCGTGCGGCAACAACAGCCGCCCCCATTTTCATTTCCCCGTGGGTCAGTGTGGGGCCGTCTTCCACACAAAGAACGCGCTTGCGGGCAATTAAGGCTATATTTTCGACCCTTACCGGACTGGCAGCATCGATCATTGTTGCTGTAGGATTGACCGATACAATATTTTTCCGTAGTTGCTCCACATCCCCGGGAGCGGCCGTATCAATCTTGTTAATGATGATAACGTTGCTTTCGCGGAGCACTACCTGGCTGGGGTAATAGGTTAATTCTGAACCGGTGCGGTGCGGATCGGCAACAACAATGGACAAGTCGGGCCTGAAAAACGAGAAATCGTTGTTCCCGCCATCCCAAAGAATAACATCGCACCCGGCCGGGTCGTTTTCTGCAGCACGCAAAATCGCTTCATAATCGACACCTGCGTAAACAACATTTCCCCGGTCAATGTGGGGTTCATATTCCTCCATCTCTTCAATGGTGCATTGATGCTCCTCCAAATCAGCCAGCGAAGCAAAACGCTGTACCTTTTGCTTTACCAGGTTACCGTAAGGCATGGGGTGCCGAACCACAACAACCCGCAGTCCTTTCTCATTCAGTAGCTTCACAACTTTCCGGCTTGTCGGGCTTTTTCCCGAACCGGTACGTGTGGCGCAAACCGAAATTACCGGCTTTTCGGAATGAAGCATTGTCTGCCGGGGTCCCAAAAGCATAAAGGCTGCACCCGCAGCATTAACGCGTGCACTTGCCTCCATAACAAACTGATTGGGAACATCACTGTAGGAAAAAACACAAATATCGGCTTGCAGTTCCTTTATCTGCTTTGCGGCTTCAACCTCAGGATATACCGGAATGCCGCGGGGATACAGATCGCCGGCCAGCTCAGCCGGATAACGGCGGTTGGCAATGCCCGGGATCTGGTTGGCCGTAAAGGCAATCACTTCATAATCGGAATTGTTCCGGAAAAAAGTGTTGAAATTATGAAAATCGCGGCCCGCAGCCCCCATAATGATAACGCGTTGTTTTCCCATCGGTGAAATTTTTTTGTCCGGAAAATTTAATCGTTAAAAGCAAGAAAAAACAGGACCATGGTGGTATAGTCGTCATTATGGAGGAGAACCCTGTAGAGCTGCGGTTCTTTGATCTCCAGGTTCTCTTCGGTAAGTACCGAACCCTGCCGGTGTTTTTTGTGCTCTGTCATATCCTCTGCGGTGGTTTGATCCTTATCTGTGGCCCCGGCATCGTGCCAGGGAGGTCATTTTTGCCCTAAGGCGAGTTGGAACCCGCATCCCACAAGGGCGATAATCCCCTCGGACAGCAGAGGGGATACCTAGCTTGACGAAATTCATTCTTAAAAAACCGAGCCATTTGCAAAACAATCTTTTCGCCCAAACTCGGCGTTATGCTCAAAATTTTATCCTCGGAATATCAATTATATGCCTGTGGTAAAATTTTTCTCATGCCTTGATTTTGAACGAAAAT
>JAGYMR010000016.1 GCA_018400515.1 Tangfeifania sp. | reverse complement strand
ACACCTGGATGTGACCATCCCCTTCAATACGGAAGCAATAGTGAAATTGCCCGTCAAAGCGGGTGCCGCAGTGACCCTGCACGGCCCGAAGGAAGAAGAAGACCGGTCGGTTCCGGGCGGGGAAAAGGGCATCACCCTTGGGTCCGGAACATACACACTCTCTTTTGAACGATAATAATTGTTTATTTTCAAAGGTATCGTATGAAACTCGCTTTTTTTTTGATCATTCTCTTGGGTGTAAATGTTTTACATACTCGTTTCATGCCGGAATAACGAAGCGGGGCTGTTTTCAGGCCCCGGATCCCGAAAGTAAGCGGGCACGCCTCACCGAATAAAAGGATTTTTTTATCTTTGTAATTTAAAAATCAGAAGTTATTATGAAGATTGCAATAGGAAACGATCATGCGGGATATGAACTGAAAGTCGTTGTTTTAAAGTGGTTGGAAGAGCAGGGGTATGAGGTGAAAAACTTTGGCACCGACTCTCCCGAGTCGGTCGATTACCCTGATTACGTGCATCCGGTTGCGGAGGCAGTGGAAAAGGGAGCGTTTGATTTTGGGGTATTGATTTGCGGCAGCGGCCAGGGGGTTTCCTTTACCGCGAACAAGCACCAGGGCATTCGTGCTGCTTTGTGTTGGCAGGAGGACATTGCCCGCTTGTCGCGGGAGCATAACAATGCCAATATTCTGTGCATGCCCGGTCGTTTTATCAGTGATGAGCAGGGGATCCGTATTTTAAAGCAGTTCCTCAACACCTCCTTTGAAGGCGGAAGGCATCAGAAGCGCATAGATAAAGTGCCGGTGCCCTGCGAATAATCCGGGACTTCAGCGAAGTTTTTTTCAGGAATTTTTCCGTGATCGTTTTTTCCGGGGTTTCTACCCCGGGAATTTGAGGTAATGCCGGTCATCGATCCCGGATGACGATTTTCCCATTCAGAACAGAATCTACCGAAGCCACCCGGATGAGGTAGATGCCACCGGGAAGTCCGGTATGGACGGGGCTGTTGTTCGGGACCCCTTTTGTCAACACCCTTCTTCCGGAGAGGGTATAAATTTCGATGGTTGCCGGATGTTTTATTCCTGAGATTTTGAATGTTCCGTCCGAAGGATTGGGGTAGATCACCTCCTTGTTCCGGTGGGTAAAGCCTGCCGGAGTTTCTGTTTTCAGCTGTTCGAGGCGGGATCCGAAATCTTTCAGCAGGTTCATGAATGTATATGGGGTATCTTCCGGAAGGTTGGTGTCCGGGTA
Organism: Tangfeifania sp.; assembly: GCA_018400515.1. Next base: position 21,301 of record JAGYMR010000016.1, on the reverse strand, counting down.
GGTGTACCAGCTTTCCACGTTCAGAAAATCGGGAATTCCCACCTCCGCACAGTATACATCCAGAAAATCCATGGTCTCCTCATAAAATGCCTGGTTGCTTGTTCCACCGCCTGCGGCGCTGTTAAAGATCAGCCCGTAAGCCATATCATTATCATGGCAATATTGTTCCAGCGCCTTCAGCATCTCCCGGTTATTGAAGGTGATTCCCGGGCGGGAGGGCTCTTCTGTTTTTACATAGTAGGGTTTATAGGGGTTATCGACCTCGACAAAAGCAATTTTTTCTCCCACAGCTTTCAGCCGCGTGTTGATTTCGTCGAGCACCTGGTCAAACCGGTAACCGGTTCTGTAGGAGAAGATGCCGTTATTGGTCCCGTAATGCAGGGTGCCATCGTAGAAAAAATCCCAGTTGGGGAAGTTGGTCAGGTATCCGATCCGGATGTTGGGATATTTTCGGCGGACCTCCTGAAAAAAGGCGACCGAGGCATCAAAAGCCTCCTCCATGGTGATGTGCGGCTGCTCTTCGGGAACGAGGACTTTGGTAACCCTTTTTATTAATCCGTCGGGACTCAGGTAGTCGAGCTTTCCGCCGGCCTGGTAGATTTCATCCAGTGCAATGAACAGGCTTTGAGCCGATGCAATGCCGAGGGCCTCCGGCCCCTGCTCCATATTTGCCGGTATCAGTCCTCCATTTTCCATCGACAGGGTCATCCCATGGGCATTCAGGAACCAGATCATTGCCGGCACATTGATTTGGTCGAAATGGTGGCCCGAAGGCATGATCCAGTCCTGCCGGACATGGAACGAGCGGGCTTTTGCTGCCGCCCGGGGCCATTGTGCTGCCCCGTCACCCGTAAAAATGCCGGGAACATCTTCTGAAAAGGGCGAAGGGGTAAACCACAGCTCTTTTTTTCCCCGGAGGGAGTAATTTTTTTCGGATTCCGTAGCAAAAGTTCCCCGGAGGGTATCGCTGCTGACACTGTTTTGAGCCACCAGGGCATATTCATATTCGGTATTTTCTCCCAGAAGCGACAGGCTTGCATAGAGGGGGCCATTTTCGACGGATGCATATTCATGGGTTTGGGCAGGCTCCCCGGCTTGTTGGTAAATGATCTTCCAGGATGCTGTGTTCCCTGCATTCATGGCTGTTTTTACCGACATGGAAGTGCCATTTACCACCACCGCCTGTTCTTCTGCAAGTTCGATCGGGGCCGGAATGCATGAGGAATCGGTATCCTGGGCTTCGGGAGTAAATGCATCTGATTCGGTAAAGGCAAGCCAGTCAAGGCCGTAAACCGCTGATTCCGGAGTATACCCCTGCACATCTTCGCTTTGCGGAAAATGAAACCGGCTGATCCGGACGTTTCCCTGCCAGTCAGGCTCCGTGCTCAGGTCGATGTGGTAAAGGTGATGACCCGGATAAAATTTAAAAAGCTTGCTTTTCAGGACATCGCCTTCCACGATCCAGACAAACAGTCCGGTTATTCCTGTCTCCGGGATGTTCCCGGCCTGCTCCAGTTTCATGGAAAAGTGGAGGTGTTTCAGCTGATCGGCATTGACCTCCTCCGTGGTGGAGGAGAAAAACCAGTTGCTTGTTTCCCCTTGCCGGTGCCTGAATTCGATGTGCCCGGAGGGAATAAAATCATCGGACAATTGATGGGAGGCGATAAATTCCCTGTGGTGGTTGAACCGGCCCCAGTCCTCCATACTGCAGTCGAAGGTCCAGCATTTGTCTTGTCCAAAGGACGAGAGGTGAAAAAGAAAAACGATGATCCATCCGATGTTTCGGCGCATGTAACTCATTGTTGTTTTGATGATAAAAATAACAACTCCGGGGAAAAGATCCCCGAAGTTATCGGCTAACTGAACTAAACTATATTGAACGAGAATCGCGCAATATTCAAAGATCTGTCCTTATTTATGGATTTTCAGTCCCCTGAAATAAAAGGGGACACCTGCCGTTCCGTTAATATCCAGCCGCATGGGATGGCCTTCATCCATGGCATCGGCATGGTTGGAGAGCGCTGTTGCTTTAAAGGCAGCGATGTCGTAGGTCACCTTTTTCCATTCAGAACTCGCCTCAAATGGAAGGCCCGGGGTGGCAGCACCGCCGCGGACAACAAAGAAAACCTGCATGTCGCCGCCTGTTTCACATTTATATTCAAACGTGAGGGAGTTCTCATCATCGGCAATCGCCCGGGGGCGCGGTTGTGTCCAAACCCACGGGTCATTGCTGCCGCTGGCAGCGACGTATTTGTAGGTAATGGCATTGTAAGTGATGATCTCCGTAATGTCGGTCACCTCATCCAGTTGATTTTGTGTGCCTGGGTTCAGGGTTAGGTAGAGCGCATTGGCATCCGCCTCCTCCTCCGGCGTGCGGGGCCTCACCTGCAGCTCTTTGAGGGTAAGGTCAACACCGGCCTGATCGCCGAGAAAGATCCTGAAATCCGCTCCAACATCGCCCCATCCCGTTTGAGCTATCAGCATGGCAAGATCGAAGGAATACTCCTCCCAGCCGGCAGCGGCCGGAAGCGAGAACATTTTGGTGAATGCATCCGAGTTGTATATGTCCAGACTAATGGACAACTCCACATCTTCACTGCTTTGGTACATAAAGCTCAGCACTTTATTTTCGGTAGGCAGCGCCTTAATAATGCGCTGGGTGGTGAAGTGAGGGTCATCCCCGGTAGTGCTGATCTGGAAGGTGAGCCCTGTTTCGGGGTCTCCCTCTTCAGATACGGTGATGTCATTGGTTTTATCAATGGTAAAGAGACCTACGGGAAGGCTGTTCTCGTCATCTTCCACTTCCCAGCTTTCCCGGCCATAGATATCTTCAAATGTCAGTTGCACCGGCTCCTCCTCCTGGCATCCGAAAAAGACCACGGAAAGGAGTATCGCTGCAATATGGATCACTCTTTTATTCATGCGTTTAAAATTTTTAATTTTTAATGGTAACACATGGAACTCGCCAAATAAACATTCCCCTGTGTGAAATTTTTTCTTATGGCTCGTTTCATCTGTTTAAAATTTAAATTGATGCAAATTTTTTACGGCTTTTGCCCATCATTCAACGGTAAGCAGGAAAGATTCAGCCACTTCGTTTCCGTCAACGTCTTTTACGATCAGCATCACTTCGGTATTGACACGGGCCACCATGGTGCCCCGGACGACCTCATTCAGTTCATTTGTCAATCCGGCCACCAGCGTCTGCTTGGGTGTTTTTACCGATGGCGTCAGTACATCAAAGATAACAATTTTCAGGTCGGCAATGGTGGTGGTGGCACTTACCTCAAAACGGTATTCCACTTTCTGGCCTCCTGTCACCGTAGCTTCTTTCGTTTCAACGTCGTCCACAAAGACCCGGATCTCCGGCGGAGGGGCAACCTCCTCAGAACAACCGGTGAGCAGGTTGATGGCAAGAAAGAAGGAGAGTACCATCACCAGGGGACTGACTTTTAGTAATTTTTTGTTCATATTATTTCTCATAGTGGTTTACATTTAATTGGTTTCAGATTTTTTCTCAACGATCACATCAAAATCAATGGTCTGGTCATTGCTCAGTGATCCGCCTTTATCATCAACAGCCGTTACCTGGAGCAGTCCATGCCTGGCATCTTCGGTTCTGAAAGCGATGATGTCGCCCGCTTCGAGTTGGGCAGCAATGGCACCCTGAACGAAATCGAGGGGTGCGGGCAGATCAGCTGCACTGTTGAAGTAGCTTTCCAGATCGCCGGCCACATCCACGGCATCGTAGATATGTTCAAAGCTTTCACCCAGGGCGGAAGCATCTTTGAACTGGGTGGCGTTGTTGTTGGCGTTGTCCACCATGGCATAGTTGCCGGTTTTATAATATTCATGGAAAGAGACCAGGCTGGCAAGAACACTCTCTTCCCCCTCCAGGTAGGCAAATCCAAAATCGATGCCTTCAGGATCGGAAATGGTGTTGGCCACAAAAAGGCTTCTTCCGGATTCCACATTCAGGAAGGTGGGCGATGTTCCGTTGCTCATTCCATCGGTCAGGCTGGCCGAGTAACGTGTTACATCCAGCAGCATGTTGGCCTGTGCAGAGGTGTAGGAATCATTCATGTCCTGCACATAGATGGAGTAACGCACATCCTCCTCCAGAGCTTCGACGGTATCTTTAAAACTAAAGGTATTTCCGATCTGAACGGAGGGGTATTCGTAGGTCGCCTGGATAACGGGGGCAATTTTATCAATGTCCACCCCTTCATATTTCCAGATCTCAATCAGCTTCAGTTCGGCTTCCGATTCAACCTCAAAGGCATACACCACATCGGTGCCCACCGGAACGACAATTTCATTTCCGGTGCCCGTTTGGTCCAGTTCATAGGCTACTGCGGAAACCGACGGCATCGTATTATTCTCTTCGGAGCATCCTGCAAAAATCAGGCTGCCCAGAAGCAGGGATAAACTCACTATTGATCGTATTTTCTTCATCAGAATAAGATTTATTTAATGTATTGTATTTCAGTAATATTATATAAGCCATAAGTGGTATTTGTTCCCGGTTCATGGAACGCACATGTGGTTTTACTCATCTTTTTTATTGCTGTTAGCACCATGCTCGTTTCATTGTTTAAGTTATTTTTTTGGAAACAATCCCGAAAAACCGGGAGTGCCCGTCATTTTTAAAACCCTGCCGGGGGCATAATTTTTTCTTTTGGCTCGTTTCATAGCTGCATTGGTTGATTTACCAGCCGTTATTTTGAGACCATCCCGGGTAATTGTTCATTTCAACAAAAGGTATGGGATGCCTGTACATGGCCGGAGCAACAAATTTCCGGTTTTCGATATTCACCACTTCATAGTTGAATGAATCATCTCCATTCCGGGTGATGCGCATTCCTTTCAGCGGTTGGTTTTCGGTAGTTTCTGCAATCATCCAGCGGCGGACATCCCAGAATCTGTGCCCTTCGAAGGCCAGTTCGATCCGCCGTTCGTTCCGTAACTGTTCTTCGTTAAGGGAGGCAAGCGGATACATTTCCACGCCCGGGCGGCTTCTGATCAGGTTCACCGCATCCAGTGCCGACAGGTCATCACCGGAAACATACCCCATTTTGGCTGCAGGGCCGTGGGCATGCAACATCGCTTCTGCATAGTTGAGCAATACCTCGCCGTACCTGAAGATGAACCAGACATGGGGGCCGGTTTGATTGATGTTGAGGTTCAGTTTTTCCTGAATGAATTTTTTCAGGTAATAACCGGTGGTAGTGGCATTTTTATCGCCGATCCCGGCTTTTCCGCCGACGAATGATTCGACGGGGGCTCCGTTAAATTCATCTCCGTTACAGAGGATGGTTTGCTTCAGCCGCGGATCCCTGTTTTCATAAGGATTTTCAGGATCCACCAGTGAACCGTCGAGGGTACCGTAAGCCTCCACAAGGTTCTGTGAAGGGCAGGTAGCATTGGTATTGATGTCCGAAACAAGCCACTGGTCACTTCCTCCCAGCGGATAGTTCCACCGTTCCATATAGTTGAAATCGGTGATTTGCGCCCGGTTATCGAGGATGTTTTCCGGATTGTTGGCTGTTTTATCCAGAAACAGGTTCCGGTAGCCGATGTCTACCGAAAACAGTCCTGAGTTAATAACTTCTGCTGCTGCCTGGGCCGCCTGTTGGCAAAGGTCCTGGTCGTATTCCCCGGTGCCCGTGTTGAGGGGACTTGCAGCGTAGAGCAATACCCGTGCCTTGAGGGCCTGGGCGGCACTTTGGGTCAGTCGGCCAAAATTCGGACTATTCCAGCGGCCGCCGGTGTATTCACTTCCCTCCATTGTTTCGAGCGCATCAAATTCGGGAATGATCTCATCAAGCAGTCCGGTGATATAGGTGACCACCTGGCCGGTGCTGCTTCTGTCAAGTTCGTAAGATTCCTCCAGCGTGATCATTTCGTCCACAATGGGGATCGCTCCATACCTTTTCCATAGTTCGAAATGGCAGTAGGCTTTAAAAAACCGTGCATCGATGCGGTAAGCTTTCAACTCGCGCCGGAGCTTTGCATACCTTACCGGGTCCACGATTTTGTACTCATTATAAGTAAACCGTTCATTGACGGTGGAGTCCGTTGCCTGCAGGAACTTATTGGCGTTCCGGATGCCGGCATATAAGGAATTCCATGGATTTTCCGGATTGTTGAACGCATTCCAGCTTCCGTCGTTGAATTTCTGTACCGCCGCAAAGGGGGCATTCAGATCCGCCTCATCGCTGGCATTGGCCAGCATGGCGTTGCCTACCTGCGTGAATCCCACCTCCAGGTTGTGATAGAGATAGGCCCACATCGCCGCAACATCGTTGTCTTTACTTAATACCAGTTCTTCGGTAATCCGCTCCCTGTCATCCACTTCAAAAAAATCGTCGCATGAACTGAGCAGCGATATTCCCAGAAACAGAAGCAGCAGGGATTTATATATTTTTCTCATCTTCATCATTTTTAATTTGTTATTTAGTATCCGATGAAACCCGCCCCAATCAAAGCCGGGGGTGTGATCTGTTTTATTTAACAAGGTTTGTTTCATCATCAATTTTTTTTATCCTTTTATTAAAATGAAGTGCTGATCCCGATGCTGAACGATTTCATGGTCGGGTAGTTAAGCATGCTTTCCGGGTCCACAAAATCAATTTCTTTGGCAAAGGTAAGCAGGTTCATTCCCCGCACATACAAACGTGCCCTTTTTAACACATTCTGCGTCATTTTTTGGGGCAAATCAACGCCCAGTTCCACGTTCCGGAGTTTAAAATAATCCCTCGAGAACAACCAGATGTCGCTGGGCTGGTTATTATTGCTGTTTGAAACGGTTGATAACCGCGGAAAACGGGCATTCTCTTTGTTGTCCGTTGTCCAGCGATCCAGTGCATAATCGAGGGCATTGCCCTGTGTATTGAACGGAATGTAGAATCCTCCGAGCATCACTGAACTGTTCAGTGTCCCCTGTCCGAAGAGGGAAAGAGAGACGCTTTTGTATTTCAGGTCGATGCCCAGCGAGTAAGTATATTCCGGCACACTGGTATACCCCAGCGCAATTTGGTCGTTGTTGTCAATGACCTGGTCTTCCCCGGTCTGGTTGACAAAAATGACATCCCCGGCGCCTACATCACCGAATGTTTGTGTCAGCGGATGATTGAGCGCCTCCTCGTCGGAAGCGAAGAATCCGGCCGTTTCATAACCGAACATCTGGCCGACCGGTTTACCGAGCGCACTGCGGTGTTCGTATTGGTAGACCGTGGCATCGGGTTTCCGGATGATTTCACTTTTGTTATACCAGATGCCTCCGTTGATGGCGTATTCAAAATCGCTGGTTTGTCCAAAATAGGAGAGGGTTGTTTCATATCCCTGGTTGATCACTTCCCCGGAATTCAGGTAAGCCTGCCGCCCGTTGTTGATCCCAAGCCCTGCCGGGATTTGATTGTCAATGGTGAGGATATCGGTACGCTTGTCGTGGTAATAGTTAAACATGAAATCGACGTGATCCCACAACCGGGTTTCAATGGCCAGGTCGGTTTTATAGGATTTATCCCAGGTAATGTCCGGATTGGCTTTTCTGCCTTCCTGCCTGCCGGCATAACCTACCTGGCTGTTTTCACCGAATCTTGATCCGGGCGCACCGGAATAGTATTGATTAAAAAAGATGCGGTCATGTACACTTGTTCCCGTAAAAGCCATGGCACCGCCGGCCATTCCGTAGGAAGCACGCAGTTTCAGGAAATTCACCGTGTTGTTATCCTTCAGGAAATCCTCGTTCGAGGCAACCCAGGCCAGTGCTCCTGCAGGAAAGAGGCCGAAGCGTTTCCCTTCCATGTATTGCTCCTGGCCGTAATACCCCGAAGTGAGTTCGGCAAAGTATTTTTTGTCGTAGCCATAGTGCACCCGCAGGCCCAGCCCTGCATTTTTGTATTCATAATGGTTGGTGTGGGCGATGAACTGATCGGCATGGAACATAAGCATGGAATGGATTACATGCTTGTCAAACTGCCGGTCGTAGGTGGCATTGGCTTCAAAATTCAGCCGCTGGTCGCTTAAGGCATTGGTCACCCACTGCAGGTCTTCGTCGTCGCGGTACTGGGTATAGGTCACCGTGGAGTCATTGACGTAGGAATCGATGGCATAAACGGCGAACTGGTTTTTTTCCTTGTTGTCCCACGCTCGCATCCAGTTGCTTACTTCACCTCCTGCGCTGACTTTCAAACCTTTGAGTGCATTGTCGAAGGTGTAGGTCAGGAAAACGGAAGATTTAACATCCCTGTCGGTAAATGATTTGTATCCCAGGAGGGCGATCCTTCCGTACGGGTTATTGGTATACTGGGCGGAACCACCCGGTGTGCCGTTCGGGTTGATCATGGCATACTCCTGGGGCGGGGTGGAATACATGGGGGTAAAGATTTCATAGGAGGGCGTTTTGCCCGGAAAATTCTGCTGGTCAAAGCTTCCGCTGATATCAATTTTGGCCGACAATTGGTCGGTAACGACGATATCGAGGTTGCTTCGCAGGTTGTAACGCGATTGTTTCAACTGGGTGGAGTAGGAATCACTCAGCTCGGTATATTTAAAAATACCCCCGTTGTGCAGGTAGCCGAGCGAGACAAAATATTTTACCTTCTCCGATCCCCCGTGGATGTTCACGCCCCCCACCATGATCGGGGTTGACTCTTGTAACAGTTGATCGTAGAAGTCATTGTCGGGATGGGTATACTGAGCGGCTCCTCCCTGCCCGTATTTTTCTATATCCGATGCGGAATACTTTTGGGGCAGCCCGTCATTGGCAAGCGCCTCGTTATAGAGGTTGGCATATTGCCGGGCATTCAGCAGCTGGGGCACCTGGTTTGGTGACTGCCAGCCGGTGTTGAAGTTCACATCGATTTGTGTTTTGCCGGTTTTACCTCGTTTGGTGGTGACAAGCAGAACCCCGTTGGCCCCTTCCTGGCCGTAGAGTGCCACAGCAGCGGCATCTTTAAGAACCGAGACAGATTCGATCTCGTAGAGCGATAACTGGTTGTAATTGGTCCGGAATCCATCCACAATGACCAGTGGCGTATTGTTGCCGTAGGTATTTCTTCCCCGGATAAGGATGGAAGGAACAGCGCCCGGCTCTCCGGATCCCTGGATGACCGTAAGGCCGGGAAGGCGTCCGAAGAGGCTTTCTCCCACCGTCCCCACGGTATTTTTGGTGATTTCCTCTGAAGTGATGGTGCTGATCGACGAGGCAATGCTGTTATAGGACTGTTCCCCGTAAGCGACATCAATCATTTTCCCGGTTTCCCCCACCGCGGTGGTATCCGCACGGCTGCCTTCCGCAGTGTCGCTTTCCTGTGCACGGGCATGTACATTGCATACCAGGAGTGCAAGGAATAAGAGGGAATACCATTTCGATTTATGTATGATCGTTTTTTTCATATGATTAAAATTGTTAATTTATACGGTATCATATGTAACTCGCATTTTAATCATTGTTTTTTGTGTTTTGACTAAACATGCTCGTTTCATTCGTTAATAATTTAAATTTTTTCAGCGATGACTCATGAAACCCGCAGGATTAAAATTGTTCTATATTTTGATAATCTTACCCATGCTCGTTTCATCTGTATCATTCATTAATATTTTTACCACCCGGGATTCTGGATCAAACCAGGAGATTTTTGAATATCATTGGTTGGAATGGGATAGAGATGCCATTTTTTGGTAAACACCCGTTCTTCAAACACCACTTTCCGGAAGGTCGGATTATCGGCTGTTCCTTCCACGGAGATGGCATACATGGTTCCGCCAATGTTTTCAAATCCTCTTTTCCATCGTTTCAGGTCCAGGTAGCGTTTTTCCTCAAAGGCCAGTTCCACTGCCCTTTCGTTAATGATGCGTTCCCGCAGGTGTGCCTGATTGTCGACATACTGGGGGGTGTTTTGCACCCTGGGCTGGCCGGCACGTTCCCGTACCGCATTGAGGTATTGGAGAATTTCGGCTCTGTTGGCACCAAAATCGTACTCATTAAGAGCTTCGGCATAGATCAGGTAGATCTCTGATAACCGGATATAGGGCCAGAAGCTGTCGGGATTTCCTCCAATCTGATCGGTCAGCCGGTCTTCGTGAAAGAATTTATGCATGTAGTAGCCGGTAAAAAACTGGCCGCCACCCGGATTGTTATCCCCGCCCGGGGTCATATCCATGGTGTAGGGGCCCAACGGTTTATTATGGTAGAGTATGCTTTCATGAAAGCGGGCATCCAGGTTTTCATAGGGATTGGAACTGTCATACAGGTCGGCAGGTTGTTCTGAACCGTCTTTCATCTCAAACAGGTCGACCAGGTTCTGCAGCGGGATGACATAGGGAACGCCTCCTTTAAAGTTGTTTTTACTGTAAGGCTTGACGCGCTGCGATCCCTGTCCCATCCAGTAAGATTCATACAGGCGGGTGCCCCAGATGATCTCTGTATTGTTGGTAGCTGTTGGGGTTCCTCCTGAAGCTTCCACTGCCGGGAAGGCTGTCACTGCATTCCGGTAGTCCTGCCGCGGGTTTCCCGTGTTTACCAGGGCATACCCCGCACTATGGGCAGCATCAATACACGCTTTTGCTGCATCGGCCGCAACTTTCCAGCGGTTCCGGTCATAGCTCTCATGTTTAATGTAGCTCTGTTCTCCAAAAGAGGGATAATAAGATGCATTGTCTTCCGGATTGAACAACGGACTGGCGGACCAAAGCAGTGTTTTGGCCTTGATGGCCATGGCCGCAATTTTGTTGACCCTACCGAAACCACCCGGTTCATGCCGTACCGGAAGGTCCGGGATGGCCTTGTCGAGCAGGGCCACAATGCTGTCGGCCGTTTCTCCGACGGACATCCGGGTATAATCCACCTCTTCTCCGAGTTCGACATACCCCGGAACCCAGGGCAAGCCTCCGTAACGGATAAACAGTTTGTAATATTTCTGTGCAATAAAAGCCCTTGCTTCGGCTTTTCGCATATCGATGTAGCTCTGCGGCGGACGCGGTTCTTTTACCTGGTCCACATTTTCGAGGAAAAGGTAGCAACTGCGGATGGCCTGAAATTCAAACATCCATTTCGATTCCCGGAAAGGATAGATCTCATTGGCTGTCAGCAGTCCTTCATTGTACCGTGGGTTATGAAATGATGGCTTCCAGGCATTGTCCGCTTCGTCTCCCAGCGAAGCCAGTGAGCTGAAATAGTTCAGAATGCCGTAGTTCCATGCACCCGCCTGAAGGGTTGGGAAACCCCAGGGGGGCGTGGAATAGGCAGCTGCCAGGATGCGTTCGGCATCTTCCATGGTGCTGAAGACCGTCTCTTTGGTGAGCCCTGCTGAATCCGGTTTTTCCAGGTAATCCTCGCAGGAATTAAAGGAAAGAACCAGTGCAGTAAACAGTAATGTTATGATTATTTTTCGCATTTTATTTTCTTTTAATTAAAGGTTTCTAGAAAGTTACTGCAACCCCCATGTTGTAAATCTGCATGATGGGGTGGAATATCTGACGTCCCTGGATCATTTCAGGATCATACCGTTCCATCTCATGGGTCGGAGTGTATGTCAACAAGTTCTGGCCTGTTATAAAAACCCGCAGATTGGAAAGTTTAAGCCGGTTGGTGATCATTTCGGGGAATGTGTAGCTCAGTTCCACGTTTTTTAACCGGACATAGGTGGCGTCGTAGGCCCAGTAGCTGGAGCGCTGGAAATTGCTGGCAGAGGGACTCTTTTTGTCCATGCTGTGGAGGACCGGATAATAACCGTCCCGCGTTTGCGGGGTCCACCGTTCCGCGATCCAGTCAAATCCGCCCCATCCTTCATGCATCTGGATCTGGGCTTCATTGGAGGGATGAAAAATGACATCGGTAGCTCCCTGGAACAGGGCGGACAGGTCAAAACCTTTGTAACTGAGTCCGAACGAACCGGTATAGGTAGTCCGTGGGGTATTTCCATTTCCGAGGGGCACCACATCATACCGGTCGATCTTCATATCGCCGTTGATGTCTTTATATTTGATATCGCCTGGAATGGGATTGGGCTCAAAGGTATTATAAGGGTTCGCGGGATCGTTAATTTCTGCGAAACTATCCCAGTAACCTTCGGCGATCAGTCCGCGTGTTTCCCCCAAAGGCAGCCCCTGGCTGTACATCCAGGGATATTCCAGTTTTGCTTCGGAGAGTTTCAGCGCCTTGTTGATGCTGTAGGAGTAGCTCCCTTTGGCGAAGTACTGAAAATCGTTTCCGATCGATCCGTTCCATCGCAGTTCCACTTCGTATCCCTTGTTTTCCACTTCGGCATAGTTCACGCGGGTGGCGTAATCGCCGGTAGAAAAGTTGGTGCCGCCAAATCCCATTTGCGGAAACGTAAGCCAGGGCAATGTCTGCATGGTTGTAAGGATGTTGTCCCTTTTTTCATGGAAAAAGTCCAGGACAACGTTCAACCGGTTGTCAAACAGCTGGGCATCGAATCCGATGTTTGATTTGATGGCGGTTTCCCAGGTTACATCGTTATTGGCGGCTGTTCCTTCCTGGAGGCCCCGGGTGGAAGTGGTCCCTGTGGTGGGCTCCCCAAAAATGGCATCGTAATTGGCCGGGTAGGGCACAAAAGGGCCCTCGATGTAAAGGAAGCGTGAACTCCCTGTGCGGTCACTTCCGACCGAACCGATGGATCCCCTGAATTTCAGGTAGCTGATGGCATCAAGGCCTTCCATGAAGTTTTCGTCGCTGGCCAGCCATCCGGCAGAGAAGGCGGGGAATTTTCCGAACCGTTTCCCTTCGGGGAAGTTCTCCGAACCGTTCAGCCCGAAGTTAAATTCGGCAAAGTATTTACTTTTATAACTGTAAGTGGCACGTCCCACAAATCCGAGGTAAGCCCGGGGTACATCGGGGAACTGCACCTCAAAAAAGTATCTTTTTTCCTGGTTGTAGAGTGCCAGACCGGTGACCGCATGGTCGCCGAAATTCCGGGAGTAGTTGAATGACAATTCATAATACTCCTTTTTGCGTTTGCTGGCCGTTTGGGGAATGTAATTCAGCTGGCCGTCTTCCCCGTTTTTCTTCAGGTAGATCTCTCCGTTCACCTCGATTGGGGAGTAAGTGGCTACCGACCTGCTTCTTCTGTGCCAGGTGTCCACAAAACTGTCGAAGGAGAACTTTCCCTGGACCGATAACCCTTTGGTAAGGAAGTCGAGTTCATGCTTGGCAGAAAAGACGGTGTTAGCGGTGGTTTGCTGTCTTTCGTACATTCCTCCCTGGATGATCCACTGGAAAATGGGTTTCTCTTTTTCATCGTAGGCCAGGATGAACCGGTCCTGCTCGTCAAATCCGGGAGAAACCCAGGGGTGCGCCTGATACATCTTCCACCAGAAACTGGCATCATGGGGGGCGTTGGAGCCGGTTCTTTTTTCGAAGCGGCTGTCGATATTGATGCTTGCCGAAAAGCGTTCGGTAAACTGGAAATCGAGGTTGGCGCGCAGGTTTAAGCGGTTGTAGTGGTTGTTGGGGTCAAACCCGTAGGCGCTGTATTGTTTGATGATCCCATCCTCATCGTAATAACCGACAGAAGAGAAGTACTTCACTTTTTCGGTACCTCCGCGGATGCTCATGTTGTGGTTTTGTTTGGGTGAAAAATCCTCAAGCATGATCTCATTAAAGTCGGCACTTGGATAGAGCAGGTTATTATAGTTGTAGCGGTATTTATTCAACTCTTCAAACGGCATGTACGAACCCTGTCCGTCGTTGTAATTTCCTTCATTGGCATAGATCCCGTATTGGTAGGATCCCAGATTTTCCCGCAGGCGGATGGGCATGGAGATGCCGTAACTTCCCGAGTATTTGATCACCGGTTTGCCTTCCACCCCTTTTTTAGTGGTGATAATGATCACCCCGTTGGCTCCTTTCACTCCGTAAACGGCGGTAGCTGAAGCATCTTTCAGGATCGACACCGATTCGATGTCGTTGGGGTTAAGTTGTTCAAAACCACTAAAGTAACCGGAGAAATTCAGGTCAGGTGCGCTTGGATCGGCCACGGCAAATCCTCCGGATGAGCGTTCGACGCCGTCCACGATTACCAGCGGTTCAGAGTTGTTAAGGGTGCTTATCCCGCGAATGCGGAGGGTTGGCGAATCCCCGCCGGGTTGTCCGGAACGCTGCATGGTGGTAAGTCCGGTCAGGCGGCCGACCATGGCCGAAGTAACACTTCCCACCGGTGCTTTCACCAGCTCTTCCGAGTCGGCCGTGGATATCGACCCGACCACGGAGGCTTTCTTTTGCTGTCCGTACCCCACCACGACCACTTCATCCAGGTCGGTGACGGCCTCCATGAGGGTTACATCAATCGTGGACCGGCCATCAACCGGTATTTCCCTGGTTTGGAGACCAACGAAGGTAAAAACCAAAACTGCCTCTTCCGGGGTTTGCAGTTCCAGCCGGTAATTGCCGTCAATATCGGTTACCGTACCGTTGCTGGTCCCCTTTTCAACAATTGTTACACCCGGGATCGGTTCCCCGTCGGTGGATGTGACCGTTCCTGCAACCTGTGCCATGATCTGTTGTCCCGAAAGCAGCAGAACAAGCAGCAAGGTTAATTTCGAGCATTTAAAATCAAGTAATTTTTTCATAAGCCTCTTTGATTTTTTTGTGGATGCCGTTTCCGGGTGCACGAAAGCAGCTGGAAATGCATCAAGGTTAATTTTGAAAAGTTCAGGATGAGTAATTTTTCCATATGAATCCGATTTTTAGTTCACGTTGCATACAAAGATATCTGTTGCCGCATGGGGGTAGTTTGCCACCGGTAACAGGATATTTTTCCCCTGTAACATCTTCGCGGAAATGTTACCAAAGGAGAATTTTCTGTTACGCGTACCTTGGCTGATTTCGTCAGGGAGGATTAAATTGCAAAACAAACTCATAACAATTTTACCGGTATGTTTAAACACATTTTTTGGTCCGTATTTTTTCTTTTTTTCTACTATGGAAGTTCCGGGGGGGAGCGGGTCATTTACATTGAAAATGAATCCATCCGCTTAGGTGTCAACCTTGATATGGGCGGCTCCATCACTTATCTTTCCGCCTCGGGAGAGGAAGAAAATATCATCAACAGTTTTGATATGGGGAGGCAAATTCAGATGTCTTTCTATTCGGGTCCTGTTCCCTACATCCCTGAATCAGGTCAAAAACCGCATGAAAGCTGGGAATTTCTGGGTTGGAATCCGATCCAGTCGGGGGATGTGGGAGGCAACCGTTCGGAGGTGGTGGATTATTATCACGGGGAGGATTCCATATACGTAAAAACGATACCCATGCACTGGCCCCTGAACAACGTTCCGGGCCATTGTTTTTTTGAATCGCATATAAAAATTGAAAGCAGTCATGTTAAGGTTGAAAGCCGCTTGCTCAACCACCGCAGGGATACGATCCGGTATCCCGCCCGCTCACAGGAACTGCCGGCGGTCTATGTGAACGGCCCCTATCACCGGCTGGTTACCTATAAAGGCACCCAACCCTTTCAGCAGGACCGGATCTCAGAGATTCCCCAGCTGAATGAAACGAGACCCGAATGGAGTTACTGGCAGGCGACTGAAAACTGGGCGGCCCATCTCAATGATGAAAATTTCGGACTTGGGGTTGTAACGCCGGAAGTGCAGTCTTATATTGGCGGATTTTCGGGGAAAAAAGGCTCCGGCGGTCCCCGCGATGCTCCCACCGGGTATTGTGCCCCCATCCTGCGGGAGATCCTGGACCATGACATTGCCTACGGCTATTCTTACTATCTGGTGGTGGGCCACCTGGAGGATATCCGGAATTTTGCATACAGGCACCGGCCCGCTGAAAAGAAGATCTCCTTTCAGTTTGAGAAGGACCGGGATCATGTTTATTACACCAACGCCACCGATACCGGCTGGCCGGTGCAGGATGCACTGGCGATCATTCCCCGGGGAGAGGAGATATCGGTTAACAGTCCGGCCCTGTTTTTTCCGGTGAAAGAGAATTTCACTTTCAAACTGAACGCACTTTTCCCCGGTGATGTGGAAAAAGTCCGGCTGGTCTGTCCGGCTGTTAACCAAAAAGATGCAATGAGCTACGAGCTGGCCGTGGAAAAAGACAATCTTTTTCACACTTACCGGTTTTATCTGAAAAACAGGCGGAACGAAGATTTTTTTATCGGGCAGGTAAAATTGGAAGTAGTCTATGAAGCATCCGGAAAGAACCGGAAAATGGTTATAAAGGAATTCGGTCTTGAATAGTTCCACCCCATTTTTTTGTTTTCCGGTTAAAGGTGATTCTTTTGTTTTTTAATTACATTTGGGACAAAAATTTCGGATGCGTATTGTGGGAAGGGTGATATTGACCGTTTGTCTGCTTCTTTTTATGAAGGGCGCCTTTTCCGGTTTGAATGAACTTCAGAATTATAAAAACTGGATCGAAGAGCTCTCCATTGAGGATGGATTATCCCACAATAATGTAACCAGCATTTTACAGGCCTCCGATGGTTTTATCTGGATCGGGACGCATTTCGGGCTGAACAAATTCAATGGGTATACTTTTGAGGAGTATCAATATGAAATTGATGATAAAACCAGTCTGACCAACAGTTTTGTCCGGGATCTTCTGCTTGACAGCCACGGAAATTTATGGGTTGCCACCTGGGGGGGAGGGATCAACCGGTACGACGAAGCGAAGCATCGCTTTACCAATTTTTCTGCCCGGCTGGAGGCGGATAGCATAAGAATTCATGACCATATTGAATGTATATTGGAGGCTACCGGGGATATTTTTTGGTTTTGTACGCTGGATGGGCTGGTGCGTTACGATGCCCGGGAGAAAAAGGCTTCCCTGTTCCGGAATGATCCGGAGGAGACAACAACCCTTTCAGATAACTGGGTAGTACAGGCCCTGGAAACGAGTTCGGGGGAGATGCTTTTCCTTTGTGCTGACGGGGTTTTACACCGGTTTGATGAAAAGAATCAAATCATGAAGCGTTACCGGATCACCCGGGAAGATTCCAGGGGGGAGATCAATCCGGTTACTTTCATCATGGAAGACTCCACTGGAAATGTGCTTGCCGGGACCGAATCCGGCCTTTACCGGTTTGATGCTTCCCTGGGGAAATTTTTTTCCGCCCTCTCAGAAAAGAGCCGGTATCCGGAACTTGAAAAGCATTTCATTACCCATCTGCATGAATCCACTCCCGGAATTTTGCTGGTGGGGACCGGGGGAAACGGGTTGTATGAACTACAGTGGGATGCTGCTACAGGGGGGAAATACATCGCGGACAACGCTTCGATGGTACTTCCGGACCTGTCGATCCGGGAAATTTTCAAAGACAAACAGGGAAACATCTGGGTAGGAACCGAAAATAAGGGTTTGCGGATAATCCTGAACAAAAAGAAGCGTTTTCGTTTTCTTGACCGGCCCTCGGAGGTGGTTTCCTCCGTTACCAAAGGAACAGGTAACTATTTATGGGCGGGGACCAATTCGGGCTTATATCAGTGTGATCTTTCCGGAGAGGTCATTAAGCGGTATACCGTCCATTCGGGATTGTCCTCCAACAACATCCGTTCCCTGTTTCAGGACGGGGAAGAGCGACTGCTTATCGGTACCTCAAACGGGCTGGATGTCCTGGATCTGAAAAGCGGGGATATTACCCTTTGGCGGGAGGGCAATAACATTTTGAATACCCCCATTGTGACGATAACGCAGGATAATGATGGGAATTACTGGATGGGCTCGGACATGGAAGGGCTTATTTTTATTGACGGAAAAACAGGGGAGGTATCCAATTACAAAGCCGGAGGCGATCAGCCCCTTACGGGGGTTTACAGCACCCTGATCGGGAATTATAATGTCACCAGCATCTGTTTTGGTACGGAAGAGAAGCTTTGGGTTGGGATTTACGGAGGCGGGGTGAACCTGTTTGATACCGAAAAGAGGACTTTTGTTCACCGCTACCTGCTTGATCCGGACAATCCGCACTCCCTGAATGACAATAATGTGTTGGATTTATACAGGGACTGCCGGGGAACGCTTTGGGTAGGAACCCTCAATGGCGGCCTCAACCGTTTTGACCCGGATTCCGGGAAATTTGAGGCCTACCTGAAAAAAGACGGATTGCCCTCCAACAATGTATGCAAAATTATGGAGGATGACAGCCGCGTTTTATGGTTAAGCACCAATAACGGGCTGGCCAGGTTTAATATTCAAACAAAAGATGTCCGTTATTATGATACCACCGACGGCCTGCTGTCCAATCATCTCCTGCCGAAGGCCGGTTTTAAGGATGTCAGTGGTCAGATCTACCTGGGTACCAGTAAGGGGGTGAACTTTTTCCGGCCGGAAGCCATCGGGGAAAACACCGACGAACCCGGCCTGATCCTAACAGAGTTAAAACTTTTTAACCAACCCGTTACAATCGGTGGAGAAGAAAGTCCCCTGCAGAAGCATATTTCCATGACCGATTCCATTGTGCTGAGATATAACCAGACCGCTCTGACCATTGAATATGTAGGACTGAACTACATCTCTTCGCAGAAAAACAGGTATGCCTTTATGATGGAGGGACTGGAGGAGGAATGGCGCTATGTCGGCCCCCAGCGGGCTGCTCACTATTCCAATCTGCCCCCCGGGAGATATACCTTTAAAGTGAAAGCATCCAATAATGACGATGTCTGGACATCGGAACCTGTTGCACTCCATATTGCCGTGCTGCCACCCCCCTGGCGTTCCAACACGGCTTATATCATTTACATCCTGCTGTTTTTCAGCATCAATGTTTTTGTTATCTGGTTTGTAAAGTGGGTCAACAAAAGACAGCATGACATGGAGCTGGCCCGTCTTGAACGGAAAAAGGAGAAACAGGTGGCACAGTTCCGGATGCAGTTTTTCACTAATATTTCCCATGAACTGCGCACCCACCTTTCGCTGATCATTTTCCCCGTAAATAAGTTGTTGAGCCGCAAAAATTTTCCTCCGGGAGTGAAAAATGAACTCGAACGGATCGATTTGAATGCCAAACGGCTGCTGAAACTGACCGACGAGATCATTGATTTCCGGAGGGTGGAACAGGGAAAGGCGGAACTGGAGATAGAGGAGGCGGATGTGGTATCTTTTATCCGGCAAATTGAAAAGCTTTTTAAATCGCTGGCGGATGAACATGGGATTCGTTTTCGGTTTCTTCACGAACAACCGGAAATTCGCTGGGGATTTGATCAGGAGAAACTGACCAAGATCCTTTTTAATTTATTGTCCAATGCCTTTAAATATACCCCGGATGGAGGCAGCATTACCATTTATGCCCGGGTCTTGGAGCCGAAAGGCGGAAACAGCGCTGTTTTGAGGATTGGTGTTAAGGATTCCGGCATTGGAATTGATGCCGAGATCCTCCCGCACGTTTTTGACCGGTTTTTTAATCCCGGGAAAGATTATAAACAACACGGATTGCACGATAGTTCAGGGATCGGGCTGGCTTTAGTTAAACAGCTGGTGGAACTTCACGGGGGGACCATTGATGTGGAAAGCGCGAAAGGAAAGGGAAGTCATTTCTATTTTGATCTTATTCAAAAGGAGGGAACCGGACAGAGAATGAAGTCTCCCGAGACAATGGCCCAGTTTTTTGAATACGATAAATGGGAAGAGATGCTTCGGCTGGAGCGGAGCAATTTTCAGGATGAATTTCCTCACGACCACAAATTTAAATCCAGGGAACTTCCCTCCATACTCGTTGTCGATGATAACCGGGAGATCTGCCAGGCCTTGGCAGAGATGCTCGAGGAATCTTACCGGATCTTTGCGGCAGCCAACGGGGAAGAGGCTTTGCAGATCCTGGAAAAGGAGCTTGTTACGCTGGTTGTGACCGACATCATGATGCCGGTGATGGATGGGATTACTTTTTGCACAAAAATGAAGGAGGATATTAAGACATCCCATATTCCTGTAGTGATGCTGACGGCCAAAGCCGGGATTGAAAATGAACTGGAAGGGCTTCGTACCGGTGCCGACGCCTATATTTCCAAACCATTCAATATGGAAAAGGTACAGTTAACCATCAAAAACCTGCTGGAAAGCCGTGAAAAGGTCCGGCTGTACCTCTCCGGAAAGAAAGTGGCAGAAAAAGATGTTCCGCTCCACCCGCTCGATAAAAAGCTGATGGAGAAAATTGAAGCGATCGTTCAGGAGAAAATGGGGGACCCCGATTTTTCGGTGGATCAGCTTGGAGCAGAAGCCGGGCTGAGCCGGATGCATTTGTACCGGAAGATCAAAGCCCTGACGGGGCAGTCCCCGCGGGAATATGTCAAAAAACGGCGGCTGGAACGGAGTAAAGAGCTGCTGGAGGAAGGAAATTATACAGTGGCCGAGATTGCCTACGATGTGGGATTCAGTACCCCCGGCAATTTTTCCACCGCCTACCGGAAATTTTTCGGGATCACCCCGGCGCAATACCGGGCCGGGTGCTTTAAGTGAAGGTTTTTTTAGTTTATTCGCATACATTGTTTATTACCAATAAAAAAATTGAAAGGAAAAGGAGGATAAGCGATGATTAAAATTGTTGTTGTTGGTTTTGGATTTATGGGAAAAACCCACGCGGGAAATATTCTGAAAAATCCCCATGTCCGTTTGGTGGCCATTGTGGATAAAAACAAGGAAAGCATTCAGAACAGTCTGAAGGAGAAATCGGGGAATTTTTCCACCGGTACGTTTGGCGAAGCGGAACTTTCGGGCGTAAATTTTTATTCCGGCTTTGCGGCGTGTCTGGAAGCCGAAAAGCCCGATGCCTGCATAATTGCGGTACATACAAGCCTGCATTACGCCATGGGAAAACAGGCGCTGGAATCCGGTTGTCATGTTTTTATTGAGAAACCTTTCTGTCTGGATTTGGCGGAAGGGGAAGAACTTATTGATTTGGCCCGGACCAGAAACAAAATTTTGATGATTGGCCATGTCGTCCGGTTTATGCCGGCTTATCAAACACTGAAAAACTGGATTGACAACGACAAATTTGGCCGGCTGGAATTTCTGTCCCTGTCCCGGTTCTCCGGGTTGCCGGCCTGGGGGCAATGGAAAGACAAACAAATAGATTTTGGCTCATCGGGTGGAGCGCTTTTTGATTTG
Organism: Tangfeifania sp.; assembly: GCA_018400515.1. The sequence continues at coordinate 219 of JAGYMR010000016.1, read as the reverse complement.
GTGATCCACGACATCGACTTTGCCCAGTGGGTTTGCGGCGTTCCAGATAAAATCAGCGCCAGCTACCTTCCCGGAAAATTGAGTAAACACGACTATGTTTCAGGGATCTGGAGTTACCAAAACAAAAATTTGAATGTAAAAATTGAAGGCGGGAACACCTTTCACACCGCCTATCCCTTTCAGGCCTCCTTTTCCGCACGATTTGAAAATGCCAGTGTT
>JAGYMR010000159.1 GCA_018400515.1 Tangfeifania sp. | reverse complement strand
CGGAAGGCTTTACCATAAAAAAACACCTGGAGGCCAGGGTCCGGGCATCGGCCGGAAAAACATCGGCCAAACCACGAAGCAGAGGAATTGCCCGGAATGTCAAAAATCCGGAATTTTTCAGGAAACTGATGGAATGGCGGGATCTGAAAGCAGAAGAGACGGGACTCACCCCCACCCAGATCCTTCCCCAGAAGGTGATGGTTGCCATTGCCGCTCAGTTGTCGCCCACGGCTGCCCGGCTGAAAGCTGTGAAAGGGATGGGCAACAAAAAGATGGAACATTTCGGGGAGGACGTTTTGTCGCTGATCTTAAACTACCGGAATGAAAGGGGCATGGATATACCCGAAAATGCCAGGGAAGAGGTAGCCTTTGCCGGAATGTCCACCCGGGATGTGACACTGGCCCTTTTCCGGCAGGGAAATTCCCCGCAGAAGATCGCTTCCCGACGCAAAATGGCCGTTTCCACCATCCACAACCACCTCGCAGCCGCTGTGGGTAAAGGGAAACTGGATGTTTTTGAGCTCATCGACCCCAACAAATATCAGGTTATTGCCAGGGAGCTGCAGAAAAAAGGGGGTGAAAAAACAGCCGGGGCCGTCAAAAACAGGTTGGGCGATTCCTGTTCCTACCATGAAATCCGGCTGGTAATGACGGATATGAATAAATAGCACCGGTCGTTTTCCCCGGAAACACCCCATTTCATTACCTTTTGTGATCTCCTGAACATGCTCGTTTCATAACAAAACCGTTGACGCCCTTCCCCTGCCTTTTCAGAGGGAGGCACCTTCGGCCACCCGCCGCCTTAATACCCCAGGTTTTCGCCCTTTTCAACAGCGGGAATGCCCCTATCCATCCATTCGGGCATGGGTTCCTCCTTCAGGTAATGATTAAAAAACTGGAACATGCGCTTGCTAAGATCCATCCGGTTGGCCCAGCTGGAGGCTTTCAGGTTATGCGGTTCACCGTTATAGGTGAGCATCCAGGCAGGTTTACTGAGCCTCCGGAGTGCCACAAAGAATTCGATGCCTTGGTACCAGGGAACGGCGCCGTCTTTATCGTTGTGCATCATCAGCAATGGTGTGTTCACATCGGGCGCATAGAACAGGGGCGAATTTTCCATGTAATGCAGCGGTTTCTCCCAGAGGGACCCTCCGATCCTGCTTTGGGTATGTTCGTACTGGAACATGCGGCTCAGGCCCGATCCCCAGCGAATTCCCCCGTAGGCACTGGTCATATTACTCACGGGTGCTCCCGCCATGGCGGCGGCATAAAGATCGGTCCGCGTTACGAGATAGGCCGTCTGGTAGCCCCCCCAGCTTTGCCCCTGGAGGCCCATGTTCGCTTCATCAATAAAAGGAAAAGTATTCAAAAGATATTGGGTGCCGCTGACAATGGCATTGTAGGCACTTCGCCCCGGGTATCCCACCTCATAAGTAATATCAGGCACAAAAACAAAATAACCATTGCTCGCATAAAAGGTCTTGTTAATGATGGAGCGGCTTGGAGCAGGATGCTGATGACGGTAAAGATTCTCTGAATTCCTTTCATAAAAGTAGACCATCAGGGGATATTTTTCCCGGGGATCAAAATTTTCCGGTTTATACAACAGCCCCTTCAGCTTTTCCCCCGACAATGAAGTCCACTCCACGAGTTCCGCTGTTGGCCAGAGAAAATGCTTCTGTTGGGGATTGGCATCAGAGATTTTTTCAGGCTGGCTGAAGTCGAGGTTGCTGGTCCATAAATCCGGGAAGGTACGCACATTCTCGCGGCTCCAGATCAGTTTCTGGGCCTCCTGTGCCTTTTTAATATTCCCGAAATGGTACTCGTCCATTACAAGTTTCCGGGGCTCATCCACATCGTTAAAATGAATGCTGAAGAAACCATTAGTCATTGTTTGTTCATTAATGGCGCGCAGCAGGGAAGGTTTATCGCCCGGAATAAACTCCTCTTCGGGATCGAGCTGAACGTACCGCAAACGAATTTGATCCCGTCGGCCAAAAGCTTTGGTGATCGATACGGGGACCCTTTTGCCGGAGGGATCAATTTTCCAGATATCGTAACGGTCGTAAATGTAAACAAACCGGTCATCTTCACTCCACCCTACGATCCCATAGGGCTGCGGATCCATGGGGCGGTCGTTCCGCTCATCAAAAAAGTTTACAGGAATCATTCGTGTCAGCGGTACTGTTTCCAGATTCCGGATATCGGTGGAGCGGGCATAATAGCTGCTGTCTCCGGGCTCATACCAAACAACATATTTTCCATGGGGGGAGATCCGGACATAGGACTTGTCCTCCACAATCTCCCGTTTAATACCCGATTCAAAGTCCACCAGGTAATAATCGCGGGTCCATTTGCCGGTCCAGTTAGAAGCCCTTAAGTAAGGAGTTTCATTGGTACCCAGTCCCACCATGCCATCTCCTTTCTGAAGGACGGAAACCTCCCGGATGTTTAAATCGGCCAGTTGGATGAAACGCTGCAGGTCGGTATGGTAGACCGCCAGGTAGGTTCTTTTTTTCTCTTTCTCCACCTCCTTTTTTTGTTGCGATTGCAGTTTTAAGTCCTTCCAGCTCCAGACATCCACTTTAGGCTTTTCCGATTCCAGCAGCGAATCTTCGGGCGCGGGCTCCGCTATTTCCGCGGTCCCCATATAAAGTTTGGACCCATCGGCCGAAAAAAAGACCTTGCCATGCTCGCTGGGTGCCCAGCCCACAGGCATGCCATTAGTGTACCGGTCGACGGTTTTTTCGGGTTCGGACGTTCGGGTTCCGTAATAAAGCGACCACACCTTTTCGGGAATGGTATCGCCGGAGAAAAGAAATGCAAATTTTTCCCCGGATTCGTCCGCAACCACCTTCCGGGCCCACCCCTCAGCAGAAAACAAGGTCTGCCTTTGCCCGGCCAGGGTATTGAATGTCCCAATTTCGGAACGGGTTCCCACAGAATCCCGGTGTTGACGGATGTAATAGACCGCGGCCCCCTTTTTGGCAAAAAAATAATCGGTCACCTGACTTATTACAAGGGTATCCGCGGTTTCGACCTCAAAAAGAACCAGGTCATGGACTTCCGCCCCTTTATCCTTACCGTTGTTCCCAATCGAAAGGGAATCCTCTTCCTGCGGTGTTAGGCCGAGGGCAAAGGCAATCCACCGGGCATTTTCGTCAGGAATTTTAAACGACTCCACACGCGGAAATTTCAACAGTTTTTCGCGGCCGAACACCCGGATCCCGAGACTGTCCTTCGGAAAATCCTTTTTCTTTAATCCTGCTTTTTTGGCTTTCCGTACCGTATCTTCGGGCTGTTTAATACCAAAAGCCACGAAATCGTTTTCGGGCCCCACCACAGGATCTTTTCCCCGCGGAATGGTATCGGTCACGCCGGGTTGCCGGACAACCAGCATTCCGTCGCCCTGCTGCGGGTTCTGCTCAAAGGCGATGATTTCGCCGTTATTGGAAATAACGGCCCCCGAAAGGGTATTCCAGTGCTCAAAATCCTCTATCTTCAGGGGCCTTGGGGAATTCTCCTGCGCCAGCAGCCCCAGAGGAATCATAAAGATCAATGACAAAAAAATTCTTTTCATGCGGCTATAATTATACATACTCATTTCTGTTTCTTTAACATGTGCCGGTTCACCTCTCTGATAAAACAAAACCACCTGCGGCCAGGTTCAATCAACGCCCATAACTGACAGAACCCGCTCAAAATCACCCGGAAGAGGTGCAAAAAAATTCAACTTCTTTTGATTTTCAGGGTGAATCAACTCCAGCATCCCTGCATGAAGAAGCAACCGTTTTACACCGGTCTTTTCCGTTACAATCCGGTTGAATGCAAAGTCGCCGTGATGTGTATCCCCCACAATGTCGAAACGGTGTTTTGCAAAATGCTGGCGGATTTGGTGCCAGCGACCTGTTTCAGGCACTATCTGGACTAAACTGAGGGAGACAGGGGCCTCCTCTTTATGATGAATAGCGGTTTGCACCGAACGCAGGGTTTTGAAATGGGTGACGGCATTTTTCTTAAACCTGGATTTTTTCTTTACCAGCACGTTCTCACGGAAGGTCCCTTCCCCCGGAACTCCCTGAACAATGGCCTGGTAAAATTTTTTCACTTCCTTCCGTTCGAACAGAAGGGTCAGTTTCCTTGCCGCTTCGGAAGAAAAGGCCAGCAGGATGACCCCCGATGTTTTGGCATCGAGCCGGTGTACATTGTAAATCCATTGTCCGGTCACATCCCCCACTAACTTGGTAAGATAAGGGGCATCATGAGGCATAAAATCATTTTTATGCACCGCGAGTCCGGCAGGCTTGTTAACCACGATCATCGTCTCGTCCTGGTAAAGGACAGGAATATCAAAATTGTTCGCTATCACTGATAAATCTTAGGTTTTTGTCTCATTCGATTATATTATCTTTGTTCAACTGCACGAAAAACAAAAGATATTCCAAAGATTCAAAAAAAAATGGAATACAAAAGAAGAAATTTTATTAAGAAAACAGCATTGTTTACCTTTGGGGGGTTGTTGCTGCCCCGCATAACATATTCAGATATGAAAGGAGTTTATCCGAAGGAAGGATTAAAATTAACTTTTGAGCCCTATCACCTGAAGTTAAAACATGCATTTACCCTTTCGGGGAGTTCACGCCGCACCACGCCTGTAATACTTACCCGGCTGAAATTTGGCGGGATAACAGGTTACGGGGAGGCCTCCTTACCCCCCTACCTGGGGGAGACGCAAAAAACAGCGGGAGATTTTTTATCCACCCTGAACCTGGTACAATTTTCCGATCCTTTCCGTATGGAAGAAATCCTGGAGTATGTAGACGAGGCAGCCCCCGGAAATCTGGCTGCCAAAGCTTCGGTAGACATTGCACTGCATGACCTGACAGGAAAGATTCTCCGCCAACCCTGGCACCGGATATGGGGATTTTCTGCCGAAAACACGCCCTTCACTTCCTTCACCCTCGGGATGGATGAGCCGAGCCGGATGAAACAAAAAGCGGAAGAAGCCTCTCCCTATAAAATATTAAAGGTGAAGCTAGGCGGTTCCCGGGACAGGGAGATCATTGAAGCCATCCGGTCGGTGACAGACAAACCCTTAATCGTGGATGTGAACCAGGGATGGAAAAACAAAGAAGAGGCCCTTGAGATGATTCACTGGCTCAAAGAAAAGGGGATCCTGTTGGTAGAGCAACCCCTGTCCAACGACCGGCTGGATGATCAAGCCTGGCTAAATGAGCGGTCGCCCCTCCCCGTCATTGCAGATGAGGCCGTCCGGCGGCTGTGCGACATCAATAATGTAACCGGTGCCTATTCAGGCATTAACATCAAACTAATGAAATGCACCGGCATGCGGGAGGCACATAAAATGGTCACTCTTGCCCGGGCAAATCACATGCGGGTGATGATCGGCTGCATGACGGAAACCTCCTGTGCCGTATCGGCTGCTGCCCACCTTTCTCCCATGGCCGAATGGGCCGATCTGGACGGAAACCTGCTTATTTCCAATGATCCCTACAGGGGAATGAAAATTGAGGATGGGAAAATCACATTGAATAATCAACCGGGAATCGGGATCGACCTGATATAATTCCTTCCCGGTGAACCCACAGCCGCCTCCATCTGTTAAAATTATAGAACTGTTTATTAATAAGCGAAACGAGCACATTTTTAAAAACACAAAAGAAAAGTGGAATTTGCTCGCAAATGCTTCCGGAAGCAATTGAAAGCGACTTTAACAAGGAGGTAGAACGAGCTTGCGAATTCTACCGGGTATCTTAAAAGGAACCGGTTAAATGGGATAAAAAAAATGCGGGTTCCATGAACCCTTTTTAAATTTGAGTACAGATGAAACCGCTTCGATCACTCATCATCATCATTCTGATCCTTTGGGAATTGCCTTCTGCCGGTCAAAGCAGGGCACAGGAGGATTCAAAACAAAAGGATAAAATGGAGGAACAAAAAATGGAGCAAAAGAAAGGCGATCACAAAACATTCACCCCACTGAATGAATTCGAAGAATATGTCATTATCCGCAAGGGCACGGAGCGTCCCTTCACAGGGAAATATTACAAACACAAAGAGAAGGGAACATACGTATGCAAGCGCTGCAGGGCCCCGCTGTACGAATCATCGGATAAATTTGACTCCGGCTGCGGCTGGCCCAGTTTTGATGATGAAATTGAGGGGGCTGTTACCAAAACGCCCGATGCCGACGGGATCCGGACAGAGATCACATGCACCAACTGCGGCGCCCACCTGGGCCATGTATTTTCCGGAGAAGGATTTACCCCCAAAGACACACGGCATTGTGTCAATTCGATATCCCTCGACTTCATTCGAATAAAATAATATTAAACATTGGTAATTCAATAAAATATAAATTAATGGCATCTTTAGTTTACAAGGCCCATGGAACTCGCTTGTAATTTTATTCATCACCTTTTGTGATCTCTTGAACATGCTCGTTTCATTTTACTATTTGCTTACCGAGTAAATATAGTTAAAACGACCGCCCGGTGCCACA
>JAGYMR010000158.1 GCA_018400515.1 Tangfeifania sp. | reverse complement strand
TACTGCACGGCATTAAAGCCGGTTTCCTTTTTCTTTTCCCGGCATCCCGTGAAAAGAATTAGTACAAGGCTGATGAGAAGAATTGTTTGTTTCATCCTGAAAATATTTTCTAATGAGCAGGAACGGGCAGGGCATCCGTTCCTGTTGGCATGTTATTTTTTTTAGTGGCCGGCTGATTTTATTTTTGCTTCATGGAGTAGAGCGATACAAAAATGAGGTAAACCGAGCAAAAGATAAAGACATACATGCCGGCGGTAATGTTCGACAGGTCGGTAATTCGTCCTACAATGGGCGGAATAACGGCCCCGCCGGAGACGGCCATGATCATCAGTCCGGAGATCTCATTGGCACGCTGCTGGTATTCTTTGACGGTGATCGAGATGATCAGCGGGAAGATGTTGGAAGCGGCCATTCCGATAAAGAATAACAGTACCAGCGCGAAAAACGGGGTTGGGGAAATGATAAAAATGACCACGGTAAGCAGCGTTGCCAGCGATGAGCCCAGCAGGAATTTTTTGGCATTCAGGCGTGTAAGCAGAAGAGCCCCCAGGAATGTTCCCAGCATTTTGCCGAAAAAATAGAGGCTTCGGCCTTCCATGGCCGGTTCCAGCTCCATGTTCATCCGTTCGATCAGAAATTGACCGGAAGTGGCGTTTACACCCACATCAACGCCAACGGCAAAGAAGATGCCTAAAACCATTAGCGCAATGTATCCGTTCCCCAGGAGTTTCAGGCAGGAGCCCAGAGTTGCTTTTTCCTCCCTGGCCGGGGTTTCTGTGATCCTGGTAAAGTGCAGCCAAAGAACGGACAGAATGGATACGATTCCGAAAACCAGGAGGATGATCTTCCAGTCGCCGAACCGTACCGCAAAAAAGGTGGCCAGGTAAGGGGCAATCATGGAGCCGATCGATTTTACGAACTGCGAGAGGCTCAGGAAACTGGATGCGCGTCCCGGGGGCACCACGTCAATCAGCAGCGGATTGGAGGAGACCTGAATGATGGTGTTCCCGATCCCTAAGAGGGCAAATCCTGCAAGAAGCAATGGAAAAGAGTAGAACAAAAAGGGGAGCAGTAGTCCCAGCGCCGTAAGCAACATTCCGATATTGAGCATGTTGCGTTTGCCGATCCTTTCCTGAAGGATGCCGGTCGGTACCGATAAAAGAAAGAACCATGCAAAAACGGCCAGCGGGATCAACTGGGCAAGGGTGTTGCTCAGTTCAAAATCGGCTTTGGCATTATCGACCCCGACCCCCACCAGGTCGCAGAAGCTCATGACAAAGTAGGAGAGCAAAACAGGGATTACAAATGCAAGGGAAATTTTTTTTGTCTTCATTTCAGGTTATTTTAAGATATTGGTTTTTGTCAGATGGTTATAAAATTCGTTTTCGCATAATTTGGCGCTTCCAAAGAGGGCGGCTGTCTCATCCAGGCCGGAGGGGTAAATTTTAATATTTTCCCCGTTTTTCCCCATGAATTTCTTCATTTCATTTTGAAATAAAAAATGGCTTTTTGAAATATTGCCGCCCATTACAATGCACTCCGCCTTAAAACGGGCAATCCACGGGGCAAGGAAGGTGCCCAGATTGGCGCCGAAATTTTGAAATAGCTCCCCGGCCACAGGATCGGTATTCCGGTTTTCGACCAGCTCTTTCACCCCCGAGATCTGCTTTCCCGTTTTTTCCCGGTATTGTTTAATAAACCAGCGGGTGGAAAAATAGTCGTCGGCAACACTTTCCTGAAAAGGCTCCCTGTAAAGAAAACCGTCTTCCGGAATCCCGTCGATGCCGGCTACCGGAAATCCTTTTTTGATGAAGGTGGTTCCGAATCCCGTCCCCAGGGTCAGGGCGATGATCCTCTCATAGCGTGACGCTTCGCCCAGCCAGGCTTCACCAATGGCAAAACAGGAGGCATCGTTAAAAAAACGGATGGGAAATTGGTCCGGAAGGCCGAGCTTTTTCCGGAGCGCTTCCCGGATGTTGATGCCATATAGATGATCGAATTTATGGACATCCCTGAACAGGGCAATGCCCTTCCGGTAATCGAATGGTCCGGGCATGGCAAAGCCAATGCCGCCCATGGATCCAAACCCTGCGGGTCCGGCGGCTTTTTTCAGGGATTCCGACCATTTTTCCAGAATTTCATCTTCCGGAGCTTGACTGTCAACCGGAATCCTGACTTCCGATCCCTCAACCGGCCGGTTCTTTTGCATATCCATTCGCTGGCAGGTGATGTGGCTCCCGCCGATGTCAGCACCGATGGCGAATTGTTTCATGGGTTATGGTTTTTGTTTGCAGCCATGAACGGACTTGAGGTCTGTTCCTGCCTGCTCGTTTCCGTTGGTAATGTTAATAATTTTCGGCGTTAATGCATTGAATTTGTATGGATAATGATCCTGGTTCCATGGATCAATTTTTCATGCCTGTTTCAAACCTATTTTTATTCTTCAATGATTTTTTTGGCCCATAGCTGCTTTTAAGGGAAATGCCGGGTCCATTTCATCTGGTCCGATTTTTAAGGTCGATTTGTTCAAATGTTTAAACATATCACAAACATATAGAAAAAATTTTGAAAGAGGTCGTGCCTTCCGGATATTTTCAAACAGCTTTTGGCCGTTTGGGATCACATGGGGAACGGCTTTTTATCCTGTTTTTCCTCAGGGACCCTGTTGCGGGGGGCTTTGAGGCACGGGTCCGGTAAACAGACATCCTAAAAAGACAAAATATCTTACCTTTGTTCCCTGAAAGAATGAATACATGGATCGAGGCAAAATAGAGATCATGGCTCCCGTGGGCTCCTATGAATCGTTGATGGCCGCCATTCAGGGCGGCGCCGGTTCGGTATATTTCGGAACCGGGCAACTGAATATGCGGTCGCGTTCGGCTCATAATTTCAGTCTGGGTGATTTGAAAAAGATTGCGGCAATTGCCTCTTCGCACGGGGTTCAAACCTATCTTGCACTGAATGTGGAGGTTTTTGACGGCGAACTGTCCAAGATGCGGGAAACGCTTGATGTCGCGAAGGCGGCTGGTATTTCAGCTATCATTGCCGCTGACATTTCGGTGATTCAATATGCCCGTTCCATCGGGCTGGAGGTACACATATCCACACAGGTAAACATTACCAATACCGAGGCGGTGAAGTTTTACGCCCAATTTGCCGATGTTATGGTGCTTGCCCGGGAGATGAACCTGGGGCGCATTACGGAGATCAGTGAACAGATCAAAAAGCAGCAGATCAGGGGGCCATCCGGCCGGTTGGTCCGGCTGGAGTTGTTTATTCATGGTGCGTTATGCATGGCGATCAGCGGCAAATGTTATCTCAGCCTCCATCAAATGAACTCCTCCGCCAACCGCGGCGCCTGCCTGCAAACCTGCCGCCGGGCCTATACGGTTACCGACAAGGAAACGGGTGCTGATCTGGAAATTGACAACGAGTACATTATGTCCCCAAAGGATTTGAAAACCATTCATTTTTTGAATAAAATTCTTGATTCCGGGGTGTCGGTGCTGAAAATTGAGGGGCGGGCCCGTTCGCCCGAGTATGTTAAGACCACCACCCAATGTTATCATGAGGCTGTGGAAGCCTGGGAACAGGGCACTTTTAGCAAAGCCAGAATCATGGACTGGGACCGGCGGCTTGCCTCGGTTTTCAACCGGGGCTTCTGGGACGGATACTACCTGGGGCAGCGCCTTGGCGAGTGGAGTTCCAATTACGGATCGCAGGCTACCCAACGGAAACTGTACCTGGGAAAGTGCACCAACTATTTTACCAATATCGGGGTAGCGGAGTTTAAACTCGAAACGAATAATCTGAAAAGGGGCGATGAGGTTATTATTATTGGACCTACCACCGGCGTGGTGCAAACCCGGGTGGAGGAGATCCGGTTCGAGCTTCAGCCCGTGGAAGAGGGATTGAAAGGACAGCGGATCTCTGTTCCTGTCGGGACCAAAATCCGGAGATCCGACAAATTGTACAAGATGATCAGTCCCAAAGAGGTAAAGCAACGGCGTTAATCAGAATTCACCGAAAAATTTCGGATTTCAGGTCAGAATGCGTTATATTGCATTTGGCAAAAATTTTATCCAACAGTCCTTGGACCTGTTCAATCTTTGTCCGATATTAACATGATTAAACGGGTGTGGCGGACCGGATTCCAAATCCGGGTGAGCGCTGCCAATAAATTAACTTTACCAATGAGAAATTTCCCATTCCTGTTGATTCTTTTTTTGTTTTTTTCGGAACATGTTTCCGGTCAGATTTTCCGGTACCGGTTGTGCGGGAACAGCGGTTTTTTTCTGGGGGAAACTGCGGAGGAGGTAAGTCATCCCGATGCAGTGAATGCCCATCCGGGAAGCCGCGATTTTTCCAATGTTTATAAAACAGGGGCTGAAGCGGAGATCATGGCACCCATCACCACCGATTTTGAACTGGGGGTTGAATTTGATTATTCGAGGCTGTCGGGATATACCGAAACAGCTCCGCTGTATAATTTTTTCCTGACCCGTTACAATCCGTTGCTGGAGCATGGGGCTGCCGGTTACAGCATTTATCCCGATGAGGCATTGGTCTATAATACCACTTTGCTGAACATTTTGGGGTCAGCCCGGTTTTATTTCCTTCCCGTGGATGAAAACCTGAACCTTTTTTTCAGGGCCTTTGGAGGGGTTGCTTTTATCGGGACGGATTTTACTTTTGATGATCCTCAGGATCAGGTGGCTTCCGGCGTCGGTGTCCTGTATTCGCAGGGGACCAAAAGCAACGAAGAGCCCAAGGAGGCTGTTTTTAACGGGGGGGCAGGGGCAGGCCTTACTGTCAGAATAACGGACAAATGGGATATTTACCTGGAAGGCAATGTTTCGATGATCCATTCCGATATTGTGAACGGGGTTCCCAATTTTGATTATACCGTTAGCGAAAGCACCGAAGCGCTGCAACGGGCACAGAGCTGGTCCCTCACAGGACAGGTGAGTCTGGGGGTGATTTTCTCAGCCATTCCCGACCGCAGGCTGAATAAAGGGAATTATACCCGCAGCCGGCGCTCCTCCAAAAGGTTGTTCTGGAAACGCAAACGTTCGAATCCTTTTTCTAAAAGGAGGTAATGCTATCTGGTCGTACTTGTAATAACCGTTCTTTCTGAGCCATTTTGTTTATAGAAGTCCATTTCACTTAAATACAAAAATCATGAACCATTCAACCAAGTCGACCCAACCGAAAAGTGAGAAAAGTAAAAAAGATCACGGCCGATTCAATCGCCGGAGATTTATTACCACATGCGCAGCCTGCGGGGCATTCATGGCTGTTTCGCCTGTGACAGCTCTGGGAAACAAAGGATTATCCACCAGCCAAAAAATGCGGATCCGGGTGATTTATTCCTTGCATACCCTGGTTCAGGACCGCCCCGACTGGCCCAACGTGGGGTTTAATTTCGAACCTGTGATTCAAAATGTGAATCAGGCATTGCAGAAGCAGTTCCCCTCCTATGAATTTTTTTCCTCCCTTGCCACCGGTGAAGAGGAGGCGAAGAAGATTCTTGCCGGGGATGCCGGGAAAAATATCGACGGGTACATTGTTTATCAGATGAATTGCTGGAACCGGGTGGTTCAGACAATTGCAAAATCTCAGAAACCGGTACTTTATGTCGATTTTAAATATGGAGGAAGTGGCGGATTTTTGGTTTACACTTCCGATTTTCTGAGCCGGGAGCAACCCAATGTGGGGTATGTTGCTTCCTCCCGGATGGGGGATTTATTCGCCGCGGTCAAATGTTTTGATATTGTGGGCAGTGGCGGAACGGTGGAGGAATTTGCCGCTGCCACCCGCCAGGCCCGTATGGAGCTGACGCCTGCTCCGGGCGATTTATCCCTGCGGTCCGATCATCTGGAGACCCTGCCGGTGGATGAAACCCTGCGGCGGATGAAAAATTCAAAAATTCTGGCAGTAAAAAGTCAGGATGCCGGACCTGCTGCCCCGGTCATGAATATTCCCATGGAGTATGTTGCTTTTTCAGAGATCAATGAAGCCTGGAAAAATGCAGATAAGGCGAAGGCAAATGCCGTTGCCCGAAAATGGCGGGATCACTCTTTCGGGGTGGTGGATGTTTCCTTTGAAGAGCTGGAGAATTCAGCAGCGATGTATCTGGGGATGAAATCGGTCCTTGAACGGCACGATGCCAATGCCATTACGGTGAACTGCCTGGGCGGTTTTTATGGCAATCACATTCACGCTTATCCCTGTCTTGGGTTCCATCAGTTAAACAATGAAGGTTTTATTGGCGCCTGTGAATGTGATATCCGCTCCACGGCCACCATGGTGGCTTTTTCCATACTGACCGGGGGGCGTCCGGGTTATATTTCCGATCCGGTGATTGATACATCCAACCGCCAGATCATCTATGCCCATTGCGTTGCTTCCAACAAAGTGTTTGGTCCTGAAGGCCCCTCAAATCCCTATGTTATTATGAACCACTCGGAAGACCGGCAGGGAGCTGCCGTACGGTCTATTTTGCCCACCGGTTTCCTCACCACATCGCTGGAGATCAATAATGACCGGAAAGAGATTCTTCTGCACCAG
>JAGYMR010000157.1 GCA_018400515.1 Tangfeifania sp. | reverse complement strand
TTTGCGATGGATGGCACCGCTTCGGCCGCGTACCAGTTCGTCCCGGCCGGAAGGAAATTGTAATAAAGAAAAACTTTCGGAAAGATGTTGACCGCAAGCCTTTTTTTACCGAGGAGCAGAAAGAGGCCATGAAGGCGATCCGGATCGAAACAGCCAAAGAGGTGAAACCCCTCAGAAACGAACTCGGCGAGTTAACGGCCCGGCAGAAAACGTTGACGACTGCTCCGGAAGCCGATCTGGATGCCATATATGGCAACATTGAAAAAATCTCGGAAGTGAAAACCAAAATGGCGAAGATTCGGGCCCGCCAGCAGCAGGAGATCCGCGCTTTGTTAACCGATGAACAGCTGCTTCTTTTTGACAGCAAGAGGGTCCGGGAGAAAATGCGGAGACCCCAGCGTTTTCAAAGGGAGCGAAGTGACTTCCGTCCGGGTTTAAAAACGGCACCCCGGGGTTGACCGGTATCCATGCTACTTCGCAGGAACCCGCCTTTCAGAAAATCTGAGGGGCGGATTTTTAAATTGCCGGTCCTTGAAAAGGATTGTTCCCGTGATTTTTTCAGGTAGTCCTGTTAAAAGGTGTAACTTTCCGCCTTTTTTTGCGTCTTTTAAAAAGAAAATATTAATCATTCAGGAACATGAAATTAAAAAACGCATTTTTCGCGCTGTTCATTTTAATGTTTGCAGTGAGCGCCGTGGCAATGTCCGGTGAAGAAAAGAAAACCGAAATCCGGAACCTGAAAAATTTCAATGCGGTGGAGGTATCGGACGGGATCGATCTGTTTATCTCCATGGGGTCAGAAGAGGGAGTTAAAGTAGTAGCCGACAGAGACATCATCGGAGATGTTAAGACGGTGGTGAAAAAAGGGACTCTTTACATCACCTGTGATCAGAAGGGGTTATTCAATATTTTTAACTGGAGTTGGGGAAACAAATCCCGGCAGGTTTATGTGACTGTAAAAGAGCTGAAAGGCATCGTTTCCTCGGCCGGTTCGGATGTAAAGTCGGAAAATCTACTGGAAGGCGATCGTGTGGAATTGGAAGCATCCAGTGGAAGTGATGTGGATTTGGAGATGGTTTGCAGGTACATTTCATTAGTGGCTAGCAGTGGATCTGATGTCCGGCTCCGGGGAAGCGCCGAAGTATTTTCATCGGATGTCAGCAGTGGCAGTGATGTCAATGCCCGCCAGCTTGAGGCGGTTTTGTGCGAGGTTTCTGCCAGCAGCGGCTCGGATATTACTGTTCATGCTTTGGAAAAAATTATTGCCAAAGCCAGCAGTGGGGGTGATGTCGTATATTATGGAAATCCCCGGCAAAAAGACATTGGTGAAAGCAGCGGAGGCGATGTTACCGGGAGATAATTTGTCGCCGTTCGGCCTTCCGGGGAGAACGGAGGGTTTTCAGCAGGGTTAAAGCCTTTCTTTGGGTGGCCCCCTTTTTCAAACAGGCCTGCAATCCCTGCTTCCATTTTTCAGGAAAAATTATTTTTGTAAAAAAATCCGGCGAAATGGTTGCAAGAGGGATTAAAAAGGCAGGCTTCGTTTTTTTTCTGGTTTTTTCGTTGTTATTCCGGCATGCACCGGCACAGGAAAGCGGAAGTGCTTTTCTTTTGCCCGGCGTTTCGCAGGCCTCTTTTTTTAATCCTGCCCTTCAAAGCAATCCGGGAAAACTGGTCGTTGGAATTCCCCTGCTTTCAGGCATTCACGGAAGCGGGAGATTGAATGTCCCGCTCAACGCATTTTTCACCGAGGGGTTCCACTATAGTTTTGACCGGTTTTATAATGCATTGGGTGACCGTGGGGAAGGCGATGTTTCTGCCACGGTCTCCATGTTTTATGCCCGTCTGAAGGTCAACGATTACCATTTCAGCTTGTCGTTGTCTGAACGCTTTTTTTCAACCGCCGGTTTCGACCGTGAGATTATAAAGCTCATCCGTGATGGTGTCGAACCTTTCTACGGGGCCAGTGAGCGTTTTGGTTCGGCCGGTTTTCATCTGCAGCAATACCGTGAACTGGCCCTGGGTATCTCAACAACCTCCGGGGAGGTACTGGATTTCGGGATCCGGCCCAAAATTCTTTTCGGCAAACTTTTTTTCGAGACCCGCGATTTGCAGTTTTCGGTTGAAACTGACACAGAAAATAATTTATTGCTGCTGCAACCGGAAGGATCCTATACCTTTTCCGGTCCCTTTCACCAGACTGTACCCGGAGCCGGACTTGCGGGTTTCACCCGCCGTGTTTTGCCCGGGGACTATTTTTTTCAGCTCCGGAATCTGGGCCTGGCCCTGGACCTGGGAGCTGTTTTCCGGCCATCCGAACCCTGGGAATTTTCGGTCAGCCTGCTCGATGCCGGATTTGCCGGGTTTAAACACAACACCTTTGATGTTGCCTTTTCAGGGGCTTCGGTCTTTAACGGGGAAAATCTTTATCAGTCCCACTCCCCCGGAGAGGATAATTATCTTGAATCGCTCCAGGCGCTCCGGGCTTTTGCCGATTCAGCTTCATACATCATCGATGTCTTTGAATCCAGGGAAAGGAAATTGGTGCCATTGCCCTTTCATCTGAGTGCTTCCGGGAAGTACCACTTCTCGAAAAGGTGGTCGGCAGGAGTCCATCACAGCTTTACCTTATTTGAACAGAAAACATGGAACGTTTTATCTGCCTTTGTACAAGCAGTACCGCACAAAAAGGTCCATCTGGCAGGAAGCTTATCGGTCATCGACTTTTCTTCCCTTCGGCCGGGCGGGGGGATCAGTTATACACCCGGTAATTTTGAATTCTTTTTTGCCTCCGATAATATTTTGGGAATTCTTCAGCCTTCTGCTTCAAAACATTTAAATTTGCATGCTGGGATAAATTTTTTATTTAGTACCAATTAGAGAAAGGAATCAACATGGAACTTTTCATTCATTTATATGCCGTCAATTTTATTCGTACGCTGGTAATTATTGCCCTGATCTATTTCGGGGTCCGTTTGTTTGTCCGCTATGTTCTTCCGCTTATTCTCGACAAAAAAATTAAGGACATGCAGCATAAAATGCAGGAACAGCAAAGGCAAAACCGGTCATCCAACAAGAATGAAGGGGATGTAACGATTGAGTACAAAAAAAAGGGGAAAAATAAAAACGGGAATCAGGGTGAAGGCGAATATGTCGATTTTGAAGAGATAGACTAGCGCCGGAACGGAAGCTTTGTTCGGGGATTCTTTCTCCGCCTGCCGGCTTCCCTTCAGTTGCCGGGGTACTTTGCCAGGGAACGGGGAGCGTTGGAAATGGGAGAAACGGCATCATTTTCTCTTTTCTGCCATTTCCCGGTTTTTTGATATACAGATTCTCCCATTTGTTTCTATTTTTGTCCTTCAATTTTTCAGAATAAAACTACAAATGGCACAGGAAGATATTTTTAAGAAGCTGGTTTCTCATTGCAAGGAGTACGGTTACGTATTTCAATCGAGTGAGATATACGACGGCCTTGGAGCCGTATACGATTACGGTCAGAACGGGGTTGAATTAAAGAACAACATCAAGAAGTACTGGTGGGACAGCATGGTTCTTTTGAACGAGAATGTTGTCGGGCTCGATGCGGCCATTTTTATGCACCCCACCACATGGAAAGCCTCCGGGCATGTGGATGCTTTTAACGACCCGCTGATTGACAACAAGGATTCCAAAAAACGCTACCGTGCCGATGTTTTAATTGAAGATCAACTGGGAAAATTTGAAGAGAAGATCCGGAAGGAGATCACCAAAGCAAAAAAGCGTTTCGGCGATTCCTTTGATGAGGAAAAATTCAGGGAAACCAACCCGCGGGTGCTAGCCAACCAGAAAAAATACGACGAGCTGCACGACCGTTTTAAACGGGCACTGAACGCCAATGACCTGGCTGAGCTGAAGCAGATCATTCTCGATCAGGGCATTGTTTGTCCGGTGTCAGGCTCACGCAACTGGACCGATGTGCGGCAGTTTAACCTCATGTTCTCCACCGAAATGGGATCCACCTCGGATGGAGCCAACAAAATATTTCTTCGCCCTGAAACAGCTCAGGGAATTTTTGTAAACTACCTGAACGTTCAGAAATCGGGCCGGATGAAGATCCCCTTTGGGATTGCCCAGATCGGAAAGGCTTTTCGCAATGAGATCGTTGCCCGTCAGTTTATTTTTCGTATGCGGGAATTCGAGCAGATGGAGATGCAGTTTTTTGTGCGACCCGGCACCGAGCTCGACTGGTTTGAGAAGTGGAAGGAAACCCGCATGAAATGGCACCAGGTCTTAGGGTTTGGCGCTGACAACTACCGGTTTCATGAACATGAAAAGCTGGCTCATTATGCCAATGCTGCAGTGGATATTGAGTATAAATTCCCCTTTGGTTTTAAGGAGGTGGAAGGGATTCATTCACGCACCGATTTCGACCTGGCTCAGCATGAAAAATTCAGCGGAAAGCGGATCCGTTACTTTGATCCTGATCTGAATGAATCGTATGTGCCCAATGTGGTGGAGACATCCATTGGCCTGGACCGGATGTTTTTGCAGGTGATTTCGGCAGCCTATTGTGAAGAGCAGCTGGAGAAAGATTCGCGGGTTGTTTTGAAACTGCCCCCTGTTTTGGCTCCGGTGAAACTGGCGGTGATGCCCCTGGTGAAAAAGGATGGCCTTCCTGAAAAAGCACGGGCCATCATTGATGAGCTGAAGTTTGATTTCAACTGCAGGTACGATGAAAAAGATTCCATCGGGAAGCGGTACCGCCGCCAGGATGCCATCGGTACCCCCTTCTGTGTAACGGTCGACCATCAGACGACCCAGGATAACACGGTTACCATCCGTTACCGCGACAGCATGGAACAGGAGCGCGTTCCCGTGGGTAAGCTGCGGGAAATTATCGGCGAACAGGTGGGGTTCAAAGATTTGTTTAAAAAGATTGAAACATCTGCTCATGAGCAGTCCCCGGGATAAAAAAAGGAAAGTTGTCATTCTTGGATCGGCCTATCCCCTCAGGGGCGGGGGCATTGCTACTTTTAATGAGCGAATGGCAAAAGCCTTTATGGATCACGGCGATGAGGTAACCATTGTTACCTTTCGCCTTCAGTATCCTTCCGTTCTTTTTCCCGGGAAAACACAATACTCTCAGGAAGCTCCCCCTGAAGGACTGGACATCCGGGTGCTGGTCAATTCGGTCAATCCTTTGAATTGGATAAAGGTCGGCCGGTACCTGAAAAAGATGGCGCCCGATCTGTTGATCCTGCGGTACTGGATCCCCTTTATGGCCCCCTGCCTGGGGACAATTGCGAGGATTGCCGGCAGGAACAGAAAAACCCGGGTGATTGCGATTGCGGACAATGTGATCCCGCATGAAAAGCGACCCGGCGACAGGTTATTTTCCCGGTATTTTGTGAAGCATGTGGATGGTTTCGTTACCCTTTCGAAAAGTGTTTTGAAGGACCTGGATGTCTTTGACCGGGTAAAACCCCGGAAGTACACCCCTCATCCGCTTTACGACAATTTTGGAGAGCACATCTCCAAAATGGAGGCAAAGCAGGAACTGGGACTTGATACTTCAACGGGTTATGTGCTGTTTTTTGGCTTTATCCGGGATTACAAGGGACTGGACCTCCTGCTTGAGGCTTTTGCTGATGAGCGCCTCCGGGCGTTTCCGGTAAAACTGTTAATTGCCGGGGAGTTTTATGTGGACCCGGGAAAATACCAGGCGATCATCCGGAAAAATCACCTGGAGCCTTTCATAGAACAGCGAACCGGTTTTATTCCCAATGCGGAGGTTCATAAATATTTTTGTGCAGCAGATCTGGTGGTACAGCCTTATAAAGATGCCACGCAAAGCGGCATCACCCAGGTGGCCTATCATTTTAACAAACCGATGATCACCACCAATGTGGGAGGGTTGTCCGAGATCATTCCCCACAACCGCGTGGGTTACATTGTTGAACCGGCCGTTCAGCCGCTGGCCGGTGCCCTGTATGATTTTTATTCGCTGGAAAAGGAGGAGCTTTTCAGGAAGAATGCAGCGATTGAAAAAAAGAAATATTCCTGGGAAGTTTTTGTTAAAACCGTAGACGAACTGGATGGTGACCTGGCCCGGCCACGGATGGCCTCCGGGAAACGTTGATTCTCGGTGGCTGGTGGCAGGTATTGTGCCCTTTTTTGCTGTTTTTTGTATATTTACCCAAACCAGCATGTGTTCTTTTTTGCGCTGACAGGATTTTGCAACAAAATATTTTTCCGCAAAGGCATTTAGATGCAGAGTTTATTTTTTTCTCTGCGGCTTTTTGTCTTTGCGGTTTTTATCATTATGGAAGGAGATTTATTTTTCAGATAAGAGATTTATTGGGATGAAGAAAGTACTGATCGTCACATATTACTGGCTCCCTTATTCCGGCACAGGAACTTACCGAATTTCAAAGCTGGTGAAATATTTGAAAAAGAAAGGGTGGGAGCCCATCATTCTGACACCACAAAAAGCAGCGGTGACTCAAAAAGAGATCAGGAAAGACTCTTTATTCAAGGATATCAAGGTATACCACACGAAAATTTTCGAACCGGTCATTTTTTTCCGGGGGAAAAGCCATTCTTCTGAAAATATAGGG
>JAGYMR010000156.1 GCA_018400515.1 Tangfeifania sp. | reverse complement strand
ACAATAATGAGCTCCGCCGGAAGCACCTCCGAATTCCTTACACTTTCAATGAAAGCATTCAGAAACTTTCCATTATTGAAATTGGCAGCAATAACAGCAACATCAGCAGTCGGTTTTCCGGATGCATTCATAAAAAAGGAAGTTTTGTTTAAAAAATACCATGGATACTCCTACTCCGGCAGCCCTGCTGCACACTTGTTCTGAACAGGGCCTGCTTCATATAATTTGATCATTAATAAAAAAATATACATCAGAAAAACAGGAAAATAGTAATAAAATCCATTCACAAATGCAATCAAAACGCTGCTGGTAAAAAAGACCTGAATAAAAAAATTGCCTTTTATCTGCACTGCAAATTTTTTATAAATGGTGCGCAGGAAATAAATATAAAACGAAAGCCCCAAAATTCCATACGTATAAAAAAGACTCAGGTAGTCACTGTGGAACCAGATAGGCAATCCCAGCATTTGCTTATTGAATTCAATTCCACTAAAAAAGGCTTTACCGATAATCAATTCATACCATTGGAAATCAGAAATCGAAAGGTACCAGGTGTACCATATCATGATTCGTGACAACCGCCCGAAATTTTCCGCCAGCGTAACGAGCCATGAAAAATGCTGATAAAGGAATGTCTCATCCAAGAGCGCTAAAACCTCATGCCTCAGAACAAAAAGAGTGATGCCCGCAAGCAGGAATGCGATTACATATTTCACATACCTTTTTTGCACCAAATAGATCAAAACAGCAACGGTCAGTACAGCTAAAAAAGAGCGGGAGCCGGTATAGAGCGACAAAAAAAGCAATAA
Organism: Tangfeifania sp.; assembly: GCA_018400515.1. The sequence goes on along the minus strand of JAGYMR010000156.1, from coordinate 5,871 downwards.
AACAGCCGGGATAAAAAAAAATGTCCTCTTCCGCCGGCGGGCAAGGAAAGCAAAAAAAAGGGCAGAAAAACCAAAAAAGTAAGAAGCGACATGCGAAATCCGGAAAAACCCCTTCTGATACACCCTCACTTCTTCCTCTTTTGAGTACTCGAAATCAAAATATTTTGTTGTAAAAACTTCATTAAACTCCGAGTGCTCCCTTTCCTTCTTTTCGGTCAGGTCGTAATCCGAAAGACGCCCTCCGGAACTGTCCCCCTGATCAAAAAAATTTTCTGTTTTATAACTTTCCAGGAATCCCTTTGGCCCCAATGCATCCGCTGTTAAATCAACAAGGGCAGGTCCCAGAAAAAGCAGGAGGGATGCAAAAACAAACACATAAACCAAAGGACTTTTCAGAGATTCCCGGGCTTTTGAAAAGGTAAAAAAGCTGATTACAAACAGGGCTAAAAAAATAAAATCGGAAATATTTCTCAGATGAAAAGTATCCTTTAAGCTATTGATGATCACAAGCAAAAAAAGGATTGCCAATCCGGTCAAAAAAACAGCATCTTTCCGGAAGTTTTTAAAAACAAAAGGCGCAAAGAGGCACATCAGGAAAGGGGTTCCAGCAACAAAAACAGGAATATCAAAAAAGAAATTCACCACATTATCCAACAGAAACAGGACCAGGAAGAGGATGAATGCCAGGTCCAGGGTCCGGCCCTTGCTGACAGCATCAAAGAAGGGAGCAGTTTTATTCCTTATGAAGGATCTCATGAAACGGGTATGAACTTTTTAAAAAAGAATTTCAAAAAAAGGGTAACTAAGAAAAAAGGGTCATATTAAACGCGTAAGGGGCGAGCGGATAAGGCGGCCCACCATTTGATGTTTCAGCCCCTTTGCCCTGAAGCATGCCTTCAGCCAACGGTTCGAGACCACCTTTTCAAGTGCTTTCTGATCGTATTGCTGATATCGTTGATTGTGCTGCAGGATTTCCAAAAGGAACGATTCCATATCCCTTAAATCATCTATTTGGATTATATTTCGCCCGTTTTTTAGTATCTGAAGCAATTGTACCTTGCGCCGGGTAAGGGATACTTTCAGAGGTTTGTATAATGCCTGAAAAACCAGGGCATCCCTCCGGGGCATCAAACTTGCTTCATTTTGAGTAATGCTACTGCTGTGCACCCGGTAATTAACAAGATATTCGGGATAGTTCCAGACCAAATAATCTTTGGCTATCCGGATCCACAAGAGGTAATCTTCCACGGCATCTTTTCCCGTTTCATATCCCTCTTCAGGTATAGCTTCACGACGGACCAGGGCTGCCGATTGTACAAAATAATTCCTGAAAAGAAGAATGGCCGGTATGCGCTCCGGAGAGGCATTGAGTTTCCATTTTTGCTTTAATTTCCGTCCGTTTTCATCGATCAGCCGGGCCCATGCGCCCACCATCCCATAATCCGGATGGGCCTCCAGAAAACTTAGTTGTTTTTCAAGCTTGTCGTGCCGGGCGATATCATCGGCATCAAAAGGGGCAAAATAGTCTCCCCTCATGGCTTCAAGTCCCCGGTTCCGGGAATAAACAATCCCCCTGTTTGCTTCATTTTCCAGAATCCGGATCCGGGGATCGCGAATCCCCTCAATGATTTTTAAGGAATTATCCGTTGAGGCGTCATTAACAATGATGAGTTCAAAATTTTTATGCGTCTGCCGTAAAAGGCTCCGGATAGCGGACTCAACATAATCCTGAGCATTATAAACAGGCATAACCACTGAAATTAATGGATTTAATTTCATAATTTCAAGTAAGAACAAATTAACTGCCGAAAATGATTATTTAATGTTACTATTCGGGCATCTTATTTATATTATGAAACGAGCATGTAAAACATCTACCCCCAAGAGGATGAAATTCGCTAGCGAATTCTATCGAATACCTTTAAAATTAACAATACTAATGAGGTAAAATGCGCCAGCATTCTATCGAATACCTTTAAAATTAACAATACTAATGAGGTAAAATGCGCCAGCATTCTATCGAATACCTTTAAAAATAAAAATTGTAAACGAATAAAAATTTTATGCCTGATTAAATCTCCAGAAAACAGGCAGGAAAAGTATTTGCTTTAAGGCTCCGCCCCGTCACTTACAGAAGCAACATTGTCATCCTGCCGGGATGAAATGAAACAAAACTAAAATTTTTAAAGTTATATTCCTATAGCCTCTTTGTTTTTTGTTTTTTATTAAGTCCCTTCGATTTTCCATGAAAATTTTTATTTCGCTTTTATTTCTGAAAAATCATGACTTTCTGCGCCAATGCATATCTGTGTGTTTAAAAACCGGTCCGGCAAAATTAATAAACTTCCCTGTCGGCGGACCGGGGATCCGCGACAGATTCACCGCTGTTCAGCTTGCCCCCGATGGCGTCCATTCGGTGCAACCTGCTGGCATCATAAAATCTCTCCGACAAATCGATCGTTGAAATTAATATGCCCGGCTGGTTTGCTTCCAGCTTGCTTTCAATCAATCCGTCGGGGGTTATAAAGTGGCAGGGCCAGCTGTAAGGGGCCGACGAATTGGTCAGTGACATATAAAAGTAATTGGTGGCTGCCCTCGCCTGAGCCGTGACCGGCATTATCCGGGGATGGATTCCGTGGGGCTTTTGACGTGCATTGTAAAATGACTGGAAAATAACATCCACCCCCAGCTTCCGGTATTCCCGGTACAACTCGGGGAACCGCACATCATAACAAATAAGCAGTCCGCATTTTACTCCGTTAACATCAAAGGTCACAAAATGGTCTCCGGGGGAATAATATTTTAAATCTCCGCCGGTGCAAAACCGTTTGTCATAACGATCAATAATCTTCCCTTCAGGATGAATGACATACAGTGAATTGTGCGGTTTGTTGCCGGAAGAGAGGGGATGCGTACTTCCCGGAATAGCCCAAAGCTTCAGTGCGGCTGCCAATTGAAGGATGGAAGCGGTTTTCTCTTTCAGACTTTCCCAGTCGAATGAAGAAAAATCCCTGACATCGGCTCCGCCATAACCCGAAAGGGCAGTTTCAGGAAAGTGCACCAGGTCAGCCCCCTTGATTTTGGCCATTTTCATCTGCTTTTTAATCCAATGAAAATTTTGGCCGATATCTCCCGAAACCGGAAACTGGCAGGAGGCGATTACCAGCTGCCTATCCCTTTTTTTTTTCAAAAAATCATTGTTCAGACGGTCCTGCAACTCCTTTTTGCTGCCTTCAAACCAGTAGATTTTCCCGCGAACAGCCCTTTTGGAGTACGGGGGTATATTCCCGATATTCACGATCGGATGAAGGCAGTCGGCAGGATGGTGGTTGGTCACATGCGAGGTATTTTCCCAGTAGATCCCGCATACCCATTGATCATTGGCATCAACGCGGGTAATTAATCCGTTGTCGATCGGCGGAAGCATTCGGGCCTCATAAGGTCCCACCTTTTCCATCGGCTGATCGCTTGTGCGCATCAGGTCGACAGCTATTCCAAGGGGAGTACGGGCACCAATGGGATCTTCCCCGGCCGGAAGGGACTGCCATTGCTGGTCCCGGATAACCCAGGTAAGGCTTTTCCTCTGGCTTCCTTCAGGAAGGCGCTCCCATAACTGGTACTCACTGAAAGCCGGGGTATTGGCTATCTTTTTCCGCCACTCAATGTTGTTGCTTCCTCCCAGGCGAAAGCATTGCTGAACACCGTAGTATTCAGGCAATCCTTCGGCAAAGGTTTTCACGACCATCAGCAACTCAATGCCGTCGTCAACCGGTTTTAAATAATAGGTCCAGTGCTGCCGGGACCAGTATTCATTTTTCCCGATCTTCTCTGTATGGATTACAACCGATGAATCTTTTTTCCATTCACTTATCTGCTGGGCTGTTTTTTCCGCCTCAATGCCTGCTTCCTTGTCCGACAACGGAATCTTTCCGTACCTCAGAGGTTTGTGCTCAAAGAACCGGTATCCGACCCGGTTTTCCGGGTGCCGGTCGTTGAGAAAGGTGGCAAAATTGATTTCCCCCCGCTGAATCAGTTCAATGCGGATGGGGGATAAACTTCTCTCTTCCTCTTTTTCGCTCCCGGTTGCCCCTGGCGACGAAAAAGACAAAACTGAAATAAACACAAGAAAAAAACAGAATGGAATGCTGTAAAAGAATAATTTTCTCATTTCAAATTAATTTAATATCACAAAAATTTTTTACAAAATCTGGTTTCGAATCGATCTGATTTCCACCGAAAACGATGGGGATTATTGTTATCCCGTTAAATGTCAATTCGCTGAAGGGTATTCAGGGTTTTGTGCGGGTAAAGCTGCATCGGTCGCCTTTAACCAATCTTCCAGCAGGCTTAATACCATCGTTTTTATTTCAGGCCGCTCCTCCGCTAAATCTTTCTTCTCGCCGGGATCATTGGCCAGGTCATATAGTTCGACCCGGTTATCTTCATAATATTTCAAAAGTTTCCAGTCGCGATACCTCACGGCCGATACCGGTGTTGTAACCGAATAGTAATGGGGATAGTGCCAGAAAAGGGCCTCCCTTGGCAGTTGAGCTTCTGGATCCCGGAGAACAGGCAACAGGCTGAAACCATCGGTAAAAAGGGTATCGGATTTTACCCCGGCCATCGCACAAAATGTAGCATAAAAATCATTGGTGATGACCGGCCATTCACAAACCGATCCTTTGGGTGTCACCCCCGGATATTTTACCACCAGGGGAATGCGGATGCCTCCCTCATAAAGCGATCCTTTTCCCGAACGCAGGGGAGAATTATCGGTTACCTGCATTCCCTTGTATTCACCGGTGTATCCCCCGTTATCAGAGGTAAAGATCACAATGGTATGCCCGGCAACGTCCAGATGGCGAATGGTTCGAAGAATCCTCCCGACATTTTGATCCACAATATGGACCATTGCCGCATAAACCGGGTTGTCTCCGCTGCCGTCACCGGGCATTTTTTCCCGGTAATAATTCACCAGGCTGTCCGGGGCTTCAATGGGGGTGTGGACATTGTAATAGTTGAGGTTCAGAAAAAAGGGATGTTGGGAGTGGGTAGCATCTTTCATGATCCGGATCGCCTCATCGGTCAGGCGGTCGGTAAGGAACTCCCCCTCCCGGTCGGTAAAATAGCGGTGCTCCCCATAACCCGACCGCTCCAGGCCGGGGATGTACCTTTGAGATCCCCCAAAGGGCCCGCGGTAAGGATAGAAAAATGTTGCCGGACACCCCCACGAACCTCCGGCAATGCTAACATCATATCCCTGATTTTCCGGATAAAACCCAGACTCCCCCAAGTGCCATTTCCCGATATGAATGGTTTTATACCCCGCTTTTTTCAATACCTCCCCAATGGTTACTTCCGATAGCGACAGATCCGGCCCGGAGAAAGCGGGGATCAGTTTCTGACCTTCCGTAATGCCGTGTATTTTCCTCGCGTTTTCACTCCAGACGGTCATCTGCAGGCGGGCGGGGTACTTTCCGGTTTGAATGGATGCCCGCGTGGGAGTGCAAACCGGGGCGGCAGCATAGGCATTGGTAAACCGGAGCGATCCTTCGGCCAACCGGTCGATATGGGGTGTTTCATGAAAGGAGTTGCCATAGCACCCCAGATCACGCCATCCCATATCATCGGAAACAATCAGCACGATGTTGGGCCGGAGGGGCGTTTCAGCCGTCTCTTCCTGGTGGGGATGGCAGGATAAGATCCCTGTTACCACCGCAAGAAGGGCAAGTGATTTGATTAAGTTTTTTTTCATACGATTTAAATAATTTATTCTCAAAGTTATCGTATGGAACTTGCATGTACTTTGATTATCCCTTTGGCTGTGAGTGTTTTACATGCTCGTTTCATGGATTTAGAATTTTCCCCCTG
>JAGYMR010000155.1 GCA_018400515.1 Tangfeifania sp. | reverse complement strand
AGTAACGATACAGCGATAAAATTCTCTGAGCTGGGGCAAAAGGCAGGAACGATCGGAGCTGCGGCCTATGCCCTGGAACAACTGGCCTCAAAAAAGTGATTCGATAAAACCAGCAAGGACGCTGCATGGCTGAAAAGAGATGAAATAAAAAAATACTTAAAAATGAGACAAAATTTTTCGAACGTTGAAAAAGCTTTTTATAAAGAGTCGAAATTAAAAAACGATTCAAGCCGGATCCCTTATATTGCAGTGGACAGTTTTCCAAAACTCGGGCTGTTGTCAGCCCTGAGCTTCCTTGAGTGGGCTTCCCGGAATCCGGAAGGGGTCGTTACGTTACCAACCGGAAAAACAGCCCAGTACTTTCTTCAATTCACCCACCTCCTCCTTGAGAACTGGGACAATAATAAAGGGAAAGAGATCCTGGACCGCTACGGGATGAAAAAAATCACAAAGCCATCACTAAAAGATTTACAACTTGTCCAAATGGGCGAATTCTACCCCATTGACTCCGAACAACACAACAGCCTTTACAATTTCATTCAAAAGAATTACCTCGAGGGGTTCGGACTTGATCCTGAAAAAGCGCTTCTGATCGATTCAGGAAAGATCCGGCTGGCCGGAGACAAACATTTCACGGAAATTTTCCCTGACAACAAAATTGACCTCACCCTGCGGTACCGCGAGGCAAAAACCTATCAGGAGCAGCTTCAGCAGGAATCCATTTTCCAAATTGACCAGTGGTGTACCGAATATGAAAGCAAAATAAGGGCTAAAGGAGGCATTGGTTTTTTCCTGAGCGGCATTGGCCCCGACGGGCACATTGCCTTTAACACCCGGGGAACCCGCCATTTCTCCTCCACCCGGCTGACCCCCACGAATTTCGAGACCCAGGCCGTAACAGCCACCGATCTTGGCGGCATCGAAGTTTCCAGAAACCGCCTGGTAATTACCATCGGTCTCGGAACGCTTACGTTCAATCCCGAAAACAAAGCCATTGTTTTTGCTGCCGGAGAGGCCATTGCTCAAACAATCAAAGAATCCCTTGAAAGCGAACCCAACGTACTCTACCCGGCCACATCCCTGCAAAGGTTGAAAAACAGCCGGTTCTACCTTACCGAAGGTGCTGCGGTCAAATTAACAGATGCTGTTGAATATTACTACAATACAGGTCCCTGGACACACCAGAAGACCGAAAGGGCAGTAATGGAACTCTGTCAGAAAATCAACAAATTCGGGAACAAACTCGAACTGGACGATTTAAAAGCCGATCCCTATTGCAAACGCATTCCCGGCCTGAATGAAAATACGGTGCAGTCGGTCATCGATTCCATCCAGGAAAAAATATACCGGGGAATGAAAAAAGAAACCAACCAGGTTTTTTACCATACGGGACCGCATCACGACGACATCATGCTCGGGATCATGCCCCTCACCAACCGGCAGTCGCGTGAAGGAAGTAATGAAATGCACTTCGCTGTATTAACCTCGGGATTCACTGCGGTCACCAACCATTTCCTGTATGACCTGCTCATCGATACCAAAGATCTGATGACCCAGGGGAAAATTGAAATGATCGAGTATCCCGATTTCTTTAAAGACGGGTATAAATATAAATGGGACAAAGATATCTACCATTACCTTGACAACATTGCTGCCCAAAATCCGGAGGAAAAACGCCGCGGGGTTTGCCACCGCCTGGTACGTGCATTGGTGACCATCTGGGATATCAGGGATAAAAACGAATTGCGGGAGGTGATCTATGATGTCCTTACCTCCCTGAAAAAAAGTTACGACGGAAGTAAAAACCCGCCCAGGATCCAGAAGCTGAAAGGAATGATCCGGGAGCTTGAAGAGGAACTGGTCTGGGCGCACTACGGAATCATGGTGAAAAATGTCCACCACCTCCGGCTCGGTTTTTACCAAAACAGTGTGATGGGCAGTCAGCCCGACATGGAGAAAGATGTGCTCCCCATTCTCAAAGACTTTAAGAAATACAAACCCACGGTGATCAGCCTGGCGATGGATCCGCAAGGAAGCGGCCCCGATACCCACTATAAAGTTTTGCAGGCAATGGCCCGGGCAGTAGAAGAGTGGAACAGGGAAGAAGACCTGAGCAACCTGCGGATTGTGGGATACCGGAATGTCTGGTTCAGGTACAACCCCTGGGATGCAGAGATCATTGTTCCGGTTTCACTGAATGCACTCGCAACACTCAACAAATCATTTTCAGAGTGTTATGTCACCCAGGTCAACGCTTCATTCCCGAGTTACCAATACGATGGGAAATTCAGCGAGCTAACGCAAAAAATCTGGTTCGAGCAACACAAGCAGATCCAGTACCTGCTCGGAAAAAACTTTTTCTACCAGAACAGCTCCCCATTGCTCAGGGCTACCCATGGAATGGTTCTCATCCGTGAGCTCAACGTGGAACAATTCCTTGAAGAAGCAGCCAAACTTGGAAAATCAATGGAGGGGATCTTTTAAAAAAAGGTCCGGGGACAAAAACTTAAATTACATAAAAAACCAATTGCCATGCGAATTCTGATTCACAAAGATTATCAACAACTCAGCAAATGGACGGCCTATGCCATTGCAAAAAAGATCATTGACTTTGCGCCCACTCCGGAGAAGCCCTTTGTGCTGGGACTTCCCACAGGATCATCTCCCATAGGGACCTACACCGAGCTCATCAACCTTGTTCAACAGGGCGTCCTTTCGTTTAAAAATGTGATCACCTTCAACATGGATGAATATGTGGGGATCCCTGAGGACCACCCCCAGAGCTACCACTATTTCATGGACAAACACTTTTTTAACCATATCGACATACCCCGGGAAAACATCCACATTTTAAACGGAAATGCCCCTGACCTGATCAAAGAGTGTGCGGCCTACGAGGAAAAAATCAAAAAAGTGGGGGGAATTCATCTTTTTCTGGGGGGGATCGGTCCAGACGGTCATATCGCTTTCAATGAACCAGGCTCTTCCCTGCGGTCAAAAACCCGGATCAAGACCCTGACGTATGATACCATCCTGGCCAATTCACGCTTTTTTGACAACGACATTAAAAAAGTACCGAAGACAGCACTGACCGTAGGCGTGGACACGGTTATGCAGGCAAAGGAGGTGATCATTATCATCAACGGGTACAAAAAAGCAAGAGCCCTGCAAAAAGTGGTTGAAGAAGGCATTAATCACATGTGGACCGCTTCAGTGCTTCAGCTTCATCCAAAGGGAATGATTGTTTGTGACGATGATGCCACCATGGAACTAAAAGTTGGAACAGTAAAATATTATAAAGACATAGAGAATGAGGAACTCAGAAGAACTCCCGAAATTCCGTAGGGATGTCCGGATCCCGCATCATGACCAACGGATGTTTTTATATAAACTCAAAATCCCGAAAATCACCACCAATGTAAAAATGATGGCAGCTCCCGAAGGGATATCCAGGTAATAAGAGATGAATAATCCCGAGATGGTACCGGCAAAAGCCAGCAGGGAGGATAGCACCAACAGTTTCCGGAAATCTTTTGTAAACAGGTTCGCCGCTGCCTGGGGGATTGTCAGTAATGAAAGGATCAGGATAATCCCCACCACCCGGATATTGAGCACAACCGTTAATGCCACCAGAACGATGGTCAGATAATTAAAAAACGTCACCGGCAAACCGGCTGCCCGGGCAAACTCTTCGTCAAAAGCAATGTAAAGAATTTTCCGGAGAAAGAGCGAAAAGAAAACAATAATGCCGGCGGTCAGCACAAACATCCAAATCAATTCAGAAACAGTCACTGTAAGGATGTTACCGAAAAGGTAGCTCATTAAATTGGGGGTATAGCCGGGTGTCATAAAGACAAAAATGATCCCGAGAGCCATTCCAAACGACCACCAGATGGCAATGGAAGAATCCTCACGAACATGCCCCACTTTGATGAAAAACTGGATGCCGAGTGCCGATAAAACGGCAAAGAGCACTGCCCCCAGAAGAGGATTGAACCCCAGCAGGAAGGCAAGCCCGATCCCCCCGAAAGAAGCATGAGTGATCCCGCCACTGACAAAAACAATCCGCCGCGAAACAATATAACTTCCGATAATGCCGCAGGATATACTGGCCAGAACAGCTGCAAAAAATGCTTTCACGAAAAAATCAAAAGAAAAAAGTTCAATAATATTGCTCATTGGTGGCTTTTTAAAACAGTATGAGGAATATCGCCGTGTGTCAGGATCTGAAGGGGGCAGTTGTAACCCTCCAACTCATCCTGTGTGATGCGGTTGGAGGGATGGTAATGCAGTTCCATGTTAACACATGCAATGCTCTTCACATAACTGGAAATGGTCCCTATGTCATGTGAAACCAAAACGATGGCCATTTTTTTGTTCAGGTGTTTCAGCTTCTTATACAACTCCCCTTCAAACCGGTTGTCAACAAATGTATCCGGCTCATCCAGAATGAGCATCCGGGGGTCGCTGATTAAAGCCCTGCATAAAAAAACACGCTGCATCTGTCCGCCAGAAAGCTCACCGATGGCCTTCTCCCGGATATCATAAATTCCCAGTTCGGAAAGCAACTGATTCACTTTATCTTTTATACCGGCCCGATGGATCAGGGCGGCACTCTTCATCATGGCGCCGGACCGGACCACTTCAAAAACGGTAATGGGAAACCGCCGGTCCATATGTTTCACCTGGGGAAGATAGCCGATGGGTTTTTTCCTTTTCCGCATATCCTGCCGGAAGATAATTCTTCCGTCCATGGGTTTTAACAAGCCAAGCACAGCTTTCAGGAGAGTGGTTTTACCGCCCCCGTTGGGACCGATGATGCCCAGAAAGTCATTCTCAAAGATCTCCAGGTTCACGTGGGTCAACACCGGCTCTTTGTCGTAACCAACGGTCAAATTTTCGATTTTAATTAATGGGTCCATCCGGTTCTTTTTATCGCCCTCCTGAAGGAGTATTCTCAAAATTCGCTACCAATATCCGTGTCATCTCCAGCAAATTTTCCGCCCAGTCCGGATTCAGCGGCCATACTTCAATGATCCTGCCATCGATCTCTTCAGCAAATACCCGGGCATGTTCCCGGTCAAATTCACTTTGGATATAGATAACATCAATGCCTTCCTCCCTTGCCAACCGGACCACTTCGGTTAAATGCTGGGGAGTCGGTTCTTTCCCTCCGGATTCGAGCGAATGCTGAACAAGCCCATATTCCCGGGCGAAGTAGGAAAGGCTCGGATGAAAAGTGATAAAGGTCTGTCCACGGTAATCATTGAGCATGTTTTTTATCTCCGCGTCCAGCCTGTCAATTTCTCCCTCAAATTGTTCCAGGTTGGCCTGGTAAGCATCTTTTCTTTCCGGTTTCAATTCCGAAAGGACAGTGGCCATCCGCCGGGCGATCTGTTTTACCAAAGGAGGCGAGAGCCAGAGGTGGGGATCCACCCCCCGGCCACCGGCTTTTGCTCCGCTTTTTGCGGGCTCAGTGGAGATCAGATCCAGTCCCCTGGAAAGATCCACCACCTGCATGTTTTTATTGGCCTGCTCAATCTTTTCCTTCCAGGAAAGTTCAAAACCGATGTACCCCATGCGAAACCACACTTCCGAGCGGGCAATCTCTTTCAGCTGTGAGGGCAAAAGGGTATAAGCAGCCGGACTTGCTCCTGGCGGAATCAAAACATTGACATCAAAATCATCGCCGGCAATCTTCTCAACAAAAGTTCGCTGAGGCAAAATGCTTACCGTAATAACCTCCTTCCCTGGATCCTTATCTGATTCTTTCCTGGAATGACAGGAAAACAAAAGCGGCAGAAGTATAAAAAAAAGAGTTGTTCGTTTCATCTGTTTCATTTTTTGATTATCAATAGACGCCGGACGCTGAAAGGATCCGTAATCCTTTCCGGCCGTGAAACCTTTATAAATGAACCCTCCCCACATCTATCCTTCCTTTGGGAGGCACCGGATCGTAACCGTGGGTTCCCCAGGGATGGCATCTGGAAATCCGTTTCACCGAAAGCCAAAGCCCTTTAAAAGGACCATGTATCTTCAGGGCCTGAACAGCATATTCTGAACAGGTGGGATAATGCCTGCAGGAAGAGGGAGTGAGGGGTGAGATGACATATTTATAAAAATAAACCGGTACAAGAAACACCCAACTCAGCCCTTTTATCACTATTTTTATTCCCCGTTTCATTGTTCAGGGCAAATATAATGCTTCTAATCTCGCTTTACTAATAAAAATGAGGAATAAAGCGGAGGTACGTTCAAGGATTTTTTCTTTATGCTGCATAAATTTTTTCAATTTTTTAAAAATAACAGGGAGAATGGTATAATATTTTTAAATTTGCTGCTATGCTTACTTTGCCGGTCGAAATCGACATAATTAACTTAAAATCTTTTAATTGATGGTCCAAAAAAATAATTTAACCAGAAGCATGATCGCTTTCGGGAAATGTTTTTTTATTGTAACAGGAAACAGGCAGAAAGGTTTTGAAATTTTTGATCTGCCAAACAAGTATTCTGCTTATGGTAATTACAAGTGCATGGTAAAATGATACATAAAGGGGGGATGGAAATTTTGACGGTTTTACAGACCCTTTGATAATACGGTGAAACTAACTCACATTGAACAGAATAAGTAACATTTAAATAAAATTAAAACAATGAAACGAACATGAACTTTTTTAAACAA
>JAGYMR010000154.1 GCA_018400515.1 Tangfeifania sp. | reverse complement strand
ACGAGCAGAAAATAATTCCCTGCTCGGCCAGCGCTTCCTTGAAGGTCGTTTTCACCGAGACGCTGTCCATTACAGCATCCACGGCTACACCCGCCAGCTGCTTCTGCTCTTCCAGGGGGATACCCAGCTTGCTAAATGTATCCAGAAGTTCGGGATCCACCTCATCAAGGCTTTCATACGTGGGCTTCTTTTTGGGGGCAGCATAGTAGCTGATGTTCTGAAAATCAAGTGGAGGGATCTTCAGATAAGCCCAGTCGGGCATTTTCATCTTTTTCCACTTCCGGAAAGCATTCAGCCGGAATTCCAGCATGAAATCCGGTTCTTTTTTCTTCTCCCAGATGGTACGTACGACCTCCTCATTCAGTCCCTTTTCAATGATATCTGTCTCAATGTCGGTGTAAAAACCGTACTTGTATTCCCCTTCGGTAACTTTTGATAATATTTTGTTCTGATCGGTCATTAAACAACTTTTTTGCTAATAACAATCCTTTTTGAAGACTGTTTAAATATTCATTGCAAAGATATAAAAGTATAGGTACTTTTGTCGTTGAAAGCGGCTATTATAATACTTATTTGTCTTTTTTTAACAATGGGAAAACAGAAAAAGCATACACGGATTTCGGATTTGGGGGAATTTGGTTTGATCGACCATCTCACCCGGGACATTCAGCTAAAGAACAGGAGTACCCTGAAAGGGGTGGGGGATGATGCTGCTGTTTTTAATTACGGAGACAGGTGCGTTGTTTTTTCCACCGATCTCTTCACGGAAGGGGTTCATTTCAATTTGATGTACGCTCCCCTGAAGCATCTGGGCTATAAGGCGGTGGTGGTGAATCTTTCCGATATTTATGCCATGAATGCCTGTCCCCGGCAGATCACTGTAAGTCTGGCCTTATCGAAGAAATTTTCGGTGGAGGCGGTGGATGAGTTGTATTCCGGGATAAAGCTTGCCTGCGAAAAGTATCAGGTGGACCTGGTGGGGGGTGACACCACCAGTTCGCTCACCGGCTTAACCATCAATGTGGCGGTGCTGGGAGATGCACCGGAGGAGGCGCTGGTGTACCGCAGCGGTGCAAAACCGGGCGATTTGCTTTGTGTTACCGGGGATTTGGGGGGTGCTTACATGGGACTTCAGCTTTTGGAGCGTGAAAACGAGGTGTTTAAAGTCAATGAGCACATGCAGCCTCAGCTGGAAGGGTATCAGTACATTCTTGAACGCCAGTTAAAACCTGAAGCCCGTGCCGATATCCCGGGTGTCTTTCAGGAGCTTGGGATCCGCCCCTCCTCGATGATCGACATTTCGGATGGACTGTCATCCGAGATTTTGCATTTATGTAAAAGTTCCAATGTAGGGTGCCGGCTGAACGAAGCGGAGATCCCCATGGATGACCAAACAAAGAAAATGGCTTCCGAGTTGAACATCAATCCGCTGGTGGCCGCACTGAACGGCGGGGAAGACTACGAATTGCTGTTTACCATTGCCCCCGGCGATGTCAAAAAATTAAAAAACCATCCCGATTTTACTGTTATTGGTGAAATGACGGAAGTTTCCGAAGGAACCAACCTCATCACGGTGGGAGGTTCCGCCATCCCCTTGTGGGCACAGGGATGGAATCATATGAAGAAATAGTTTCTGAAAGGGCCTGATGACAAAAAGGTTAATTCCGGACTTTTTTATTTTTCCATCCAATCCAGTGGCGGCCAGGTTGCCGGTCCGTCGTTTTTTACGGGTTTTCCGGAGTGCTTCTGCCATTTTTGACGATATTGGTCAGCAGTTACCGGTGCGCTTCCACAATTCCCGGTGCCTCATAAAGTCCCAGGAAGGAGAGGGTGGGGGCAACCCGCGATTCCAGAATGCGTAACCGGATTTTCGATGCTTTTTCGGGGGGAAACCGGCGGATATTTTTGTATCCCACGACGGTTCCATTGGTCACTTCCTTCCATTGATCATCTTTCCAGACATCCAGGGCAAAGCGCTCTATGCGCTGTCCCTCTGTTTTGATGCACTCCTGCAAAACAAGCCGGTTAAACGATCTTTCCTGCGGGAGGGTTAAGACCAGTTCAGCCTGTTCCTGTCCGTCAGCAGGTTTCCAAAAGGTTTCAGCATCTCCGTCCAGTATGTTTTGGGCCTGGTTCCCGGGGGTTATCCCCGATGCCTCCACCACGGCCCCTTCCGCCAGGTTATTTTGAAACGACCGGTCGATGATTTTACCCACTTCACGCAACCGCCGGGCATCTTTTTCGGGAATCAGTCCCCGCCGGTCGGGGGTCAGGTTTAGCAAAAAAACGGTATTTCCGCCCACGGAGCGGTACCAGGTATCGAGCAGCTCTTCCACCGTTTTGACATATTGGTCTTTATCGCGGTAAAACCACCCGTGCCGGATGGAGGTATTGGTTTCGGCCGGGTACCAGTACAGATATTCCGCCGCTTTTAATTTTTCGCGGCTGCCCAGGTCCTCGGCGCGGAGGTCGGGCCAGTCATAGGTGTCGGGATGTTCCGGTACCGGAAGCACACTCCACTCATTTTTTCGCGTATGCCCGGCTTCATTTCCGCACCAGCGCACATCGGGTCCCTTGATGGCAATAACAGCCTCCGGTTGTAGATTCCGGATCAGGTCGTACCAGGCTTTCCGGTTGTAGGTCTGCCCCGTGCCGGGCTTGGGATTGGCGCCGTCGAACCAGACTTCATGGACAGGTCCGTATTGTGTTAAGACTTCGTAGAGCTGATTCATGAAGAGGGCATTGTAATCATCGAGTTCGTATTCAAAGACTTTTTCGGCTTTTTCCTGCAGTCCGGGGTCGGAAGGAATCTGAACCATGCGGAATTCCGAGCCGTTGCCGTAGGTTCCTCCGGGACTTTCAATCTGGTTCAGGTCAGCCGGGGAAAGGTACACCCCTGTTTTGATGTCCGCTTTCCGTGCAGCTTTGGTAAGATCGCCGAGCACATCCCCCGCTCCGTTTTTCCAGGGGGTACTTTTCACCGAATGACCGGTGGTGGTGGTCGGCCAGAGGCAAAACCCGTCATGGTGTTTTGCCGTGAGCATGGCCATTTTCATGCCGGCATCCTTAATTACTGAGATCCACTGTGCTGCATCAAAGCCGGTCGGGTTAAAAACCGCCGGGTTTTCCTTCCCCGTTCCCCATTCAACGCCTGTAAAGGTGTTGGGACCGAAATGGAGAAAGGCAATGTATTCAAGCTGCTGCCACGCGTATTGTCTTTCGGAGGGGACCACCCGGGTTGATTTCCGGACGATCTCCTCCAGATCGTCTTCCGGTGCGATTTCAACCAGATTTGTTTTTTCCTTTTGAGGCGTGCAGGAGAAAATAGCTCCAACAGCGAGCCCCAGAAGGCTCAAAAAGATGGATTTATACATAACCAAATGATTTATACTTTCAAAAGAATGCGCTGTTTATACATTACCCAGAGGATGAAAAAGGCGATCGAGGCATTTCCCAGCCGGAGCAGCACCGCGTAATAATCGCCCAGGTATTGCTCCAGTCCGAAGAAAACCGACCGGGTGATGCAGGTGAAGTTCACGATCATATAGAGCATATAAGCCATGATGGAATTCATACCATATATTTTCAGCCAGTTGAGGTATTTGTCGTAACGAAGATAATCAGCAATGTAATAAAATAATGCCATCAAAAGAAAACAGATTCCGCTGCTGTGCAGGGTCATGGAACTGGTCCATATCTTTTTGATGATGGGCATTTGGATGCTCCACAACTGGCCGGCGATGATCATGGCTGCACCGGTAATGACCAGCCACTTGATGATGTTCGGTTTCGTCATCCTGCTTTTCATGATTTTTCCGGCAAATACGCCGGTCATGACCGTTACACCAAAGTTCAGGCTGCTCAGAATCCAGGTATAGCGGTAATTCCCGAAATCGAGCCCGTCGGGTGTGACTTTTACCCCGTCGCGGAACCGTCCCAGAACTACCCGGTCGATGTATTCCGCCAGGTTATGGTCGGGGGTGAAATTGCCTCCGCCAAAGCCGTTGACGCGGACAAAGGTAAGCAGAGCCCAGTAAGAGAGCAGTAGTCCGGCGGTAATGGTGATTTGCCATTTCAGGTTGAAATGCATCAGCAGAAGGGCTGAGATCAGATACCCGACGGCAATGGCCTGGAGGGTATTGGAGTAGAAATAAATCCGGTCGGGGTTGAGGGCCAGCAAATTTCCCTGGCACATCATGCCAAAGATAAAGAGGAGAATGACCCGTTTGATGATGCGCCGGTACAATCTGGCTTTACTGCCATTGCTGAGATATTTCTGGAAGGCAAAGGGCATGGAGGCACCCGCCATGAACATAAACAGGGGCATGATGATATCCCAGAACCGGAAGCCCTCCCACTGAACGTGGGTGAACGGGGTCGCCATGGCTTCCAGCCAGGCAATGTCTGTGCTTCTGACCAGCGTCATGAAAACCGGCTGAAAAAATACCAGCACAAAAAGGTCAAAACCTCTGAGTATGTCAAGGGATCCTAAACGTGCTGATTGTGTTTTCTTCATTGGTAAAAAAAGACTTTAAGGTTGCTTTCGTAATGAACCACCAGTTTCCAGTCGCCCTGCCGGAGTGCTGAGCCCGGTTTCCATGCACTGCCGTGGTAATGCGGAAAATGCCAGAAAAGGGTTTCGCGGCCGGTGGTCTTCTCCCCGGTCAGGAGAGGGACCAGGTTGACGCCATCGTGGGGTTGGTGTTCGATCCCTGCCAGGTTTAAAACAGTTGTAAAGTAATCCATGCTCACTGCGGGGTGGTCTGTTGCTCTTCCCGGATAATTGCATTTGACATCGGCCCATCCCAAATCATCCACCACGATGAAGACAAAGTTGGGCGGTGTTTTCTCTTTGGAGCTGCATCCGCTGAAGAAGAAGCAAATCAAAAGGAGCGGTATAAAAAATAGTATTCGAGTTATTGAAAAAAGTTAAAGGTCAGAATTCTACAAAAAGGGTCTGAGGGTTTTCCTCATCTTCCTGGGCATCCAGTCCTGAGAATGTTTTCATATTGCCCGGCTGTTCGCCGATTTTTAAGGTATATTTTCCATCTTTAAAAACTTTGGGTTGAAATTGCTGCCCTTTGATGCGCAGTGAGTAAACTACCTTCATGTCAGGTTCACAGATAACTTGAACAACGGGGTTTTCCATTCCTGAAACCTGAATTTCCGGGAGATAAGCAATGGCTTTCCGGCTGTAATTATCTATCTGATCGATGGTGACGGGCCAGCCCTCGTATTGCTCCGCATCCGGAGCAGTTACATCCACCCCCCGGGGCCAGCACTCTATGGTGATTTTACGGGTTTCGGTGTTGAAACGCACCAGTCCGTAACCGGCGGCCCGTTCTCCCCATTCGCCACCCCATTTGTTCTTCCTCTCTTCGCTGGGGTTTGCATAGGCATGCATGGTGATTTTGTTACGAAAACCATCGAAATAATCTCCCAGTCCTTCCTGGTAACCATTTAACGGATCTCCGTCGGGCTCTCTTCCGGGAGTCCACCACCTGTTGTAATAGTTGACAATGGAGGGTACACAAAAGGAGAATCCGGCATCACGGAATTGATTGACGCCATGATGGATGACTGTGGCAAGATGCTGGTCTCCTGCGAGATGAAAACCAAAAAATTTCCGCATGGCTGTTATGGCCCGGTTTCGGGCACTTTGAGGCCATCCGTTGGAGTCCATATCGGCAAAAAGTGTGTAATCATACTTTCCGTGGCGGTGAGCCGCATTGGCAAAGATGGTTTGGGAAAGAACGGTTTTGATATTTACCCCTTCCCAGTTTTTTCCCCATTCATCCAGAAATTCCAATTGACGTTCCCCAAGGATTTTTCCCTCAGGGAGATCCACTGTGGCAGGATCATAGTCAGGATCGGTTATATGGTCGGGGCGGGGACCCATGGGGGGTATGAGGCCTTTGGGACCGGTTTTGAATTTCCGGTCTTCCACAATGGCAAAATCCACTTTCCCTATTCTCAGGGAGGTGTAATACACGTTAATCCCGCGTTCTACTGGTTCCGGATCCCATGGATCGGGCATGTGCCAGGTTTGTGCGTTTTGAACGGAATTCACATATTGCGGGGAGTAGTAATATCCCCCGTCATTACCGGCTGTGGTGGCTGCTTTAATGCCGCTTTCTCCCCAAACATTGCCCTGACCGATGTCATGATCATCAGGAATGCATATGGTGGGCCGGTCTTTGATGATATCCCCGAATTGCTGACCAAACAAAAGCCAAGCCTGCTGGTGTTTTTCATGATCATAAGACTGGTCACCCGAGAAAAACAATAAATCCGGATCCTGGGCTTTGATGTTCCGGATAATATCGGGTTTCAGCCGGCGATCGTAATTTCCGTTTCCTGTAAAGGCGGCTACTACAATTTCGGCTTTATTTACCGGATCTTTGCGGATGATTCCTTCGTATTTGGCTTTTCCCCCGGCGGCTAACAACCGGTATTCAAACCTTTGGCTGCTATCCCAGGATTCCAGGCGAAAATGGGCTGTCCACTGCTTTTTGTCTTCCTGGGGCCATCCATAAAATTTTTCACTGACCAGGGTAGCGGCAACGGTTTCCCAAGCCCTGTTTTTCCTGATTTGTAATTTTACCACCCTGTCAACTCCCTCCTTTAGGGGATAAAGCTGTGCGGTCATTTTCAAGGTGTTGTTACTTACGGTGTAAAGGGCAAAGCAGATGGCATCCTCTACAGGAACGTCTGTTTTTAGCCAGTT
>JAGYMR010000153.1 GCA_018400515.1 Tangfeifania sp. | reverse complement strand
TCCATCTGTTAAAACGGATGAGACCATTTTCTCCTTTTTTGCACTTTTCCCGAAAGAACATTAAACGAACGGGCTCAGAATGTGTCAAACAGGCAAAAGAAACAGATGGAGGTCTTTTTTTAAAAACACCGGCAACGGTAATCTAAAATGTAAAAAAAAATGAGAAACATTGGAATTTTTTTGATGCTTTTAACGCTCACAGCGGGTGTGGTTCAGGCCCAGCCGCGGAACCGGAATTTTGACCCTGAAGCGATGGCTAAACGCCAGACCCAACAAATTGATGAAGCGGTGGATTTGACCGGAGAGCAGGAGGAAAAAGTTTTCGCACTCAACATGGAGACAGGAAAAAAGATGCGTGCTTTGCGTGAAAAATACCGGCAGGGCGACAGAACAGAAGGGATGCGTGAAAAATTCACTGCGATCCGGGAAGAACAGAACAAAAAAATGGCGGAAATTCTTTCGGAGGAACAGATGGAAAAGTACAACAAGTATCTGGAAGAGCGGCGTGCCCGTTATCAAAACAGAAGGCCGCGTGACAGGAGGTAAGCTTGTTTTTTTTTGTTGATTTCAGAAAACAGGGGTTGCAACAGTCAGGTCCTGTTTTTTTTATAAATGAAACGAATTTTTCAGGTGGACCATTTTGATGGCGGTAATGGCAGCTTCATCCCCTTTGTTGCCGTGTTTTCCCCCCGCCCGGTCTTTGGCCTGCTGCAGGTTATCGGTTGTCAGAACCCCAAAAACAAACGGTTTATTATACTTCAGGTTCAGATCAACCGTTCCTTTGGTTACACCCTCACAAATGTAATCGAAATGGCGGGTTTCGCCCTGAATGACACATCCCAGCAGCAACACCGCATCCACATCTTCCATTTCGGCAAAGAAAAGGGCTCCCAGGGGCAACTCAAAACTTCCCGGCACATACTTCACCAGGATGTTCGCCTCCCGGACTCCATGTTTTTTCAGGGTATAAACAGCACCTTCTGCCAGGGCTGAGGTAATGTCCCTGTTCCATTCGGACACCACAATGCCGAAGCGCATCCTATCTGCCGCAGGAATGTCTTCAGAATGGTATTGGGAAAGGTCGGCTGTTGCCATAAAAAAATCCAGTAAATTACTCTGTTCCGTTTTCGATCCGGGCAATGTACCGGTCGATTTCCCTTCCTTCGGGAGTGGAGGGATAATTTTCCTTCAGCTCTTTGTAAATCTCCAGGGCTTCTTCAGGTTCACCCATCGATTCTAATAGTGTGGCGGCTTTCATCATATAAACCGGAGCGGTCAGTTCATTTTCCGTCATGGCATAGGCATCTTTGTAGTGCTTCAGCGCTTCCTCCTTCTCGCCCAGTTCCAGCTTGGCATCACCAATAGCGCCTTCAGCAACAGGCCCCAGAAGCAAATCATCGGTATCAAAATCCTCGAGATAATCAATGGCATATTCGTATTCTCCCATGTGGAGGTAAGCAATGCCCGTATAATAGCTGGCCAGGTTAGCCGATTTGGTCATCCCATATTCATCAATAATGTCGAGAAATCCCAGGTAATTGCCATCCCCATTAATGGCCAGGTTAAAAGAATCTTTCTCAAAATAATTCTCCGCCATGAACATTTGCGATTGCGCCTCTTCTTCGCGCGGCTGCAGATAAAACTTGCTAAACCCCAGGTAGGCAATAACAACAAGAACAATCCCCCCTACAATGTAGGTGATGGTGTTTTGGTTTTTTTCAATAAAATGTTCCGTTTTTGTTAGTGCGCTTTCAAGTTCCTGTAAATTTTCGTCCTGCTGCGCTTTCTTTTTAGCCATATCGTTCGTTTTCAAAATGTGCCGCAAAAATAGTTTTTTTTTGTAAAACGAACGGCAAATTATTGCATTATTTTATGCACGAAACGAGCCAGAAAAAGGAATTCCCCGGGAGCGTGGTGTACCGTTGTTTTTTCCTTAATTTTGTATTTTTATTGCGAAAGGTGAAACGATGCACATTGAGGAACTTTCTGTAGTCAATTTTAAAAACCTGAAGGATGTCCGGGTAACGTTCTCCCCGAAACTGAATTGCCTGATCGGGAACAACGGAGCAGGAAAAACCAACCTGATGGATGCCGTGTACTATTTATCCTTTTGCAAGAGTTTCTTTACTTCGGTGGATCAGCTGAACATCAATCATGATGCAGCATTCTTCATGCTCCGGGGAGCGTACAAACGGTTTGATTCGAATGAAACCATCTCCTGCGGCTTTAAAAAAGGACGGAAGAAGCAGTTCAAACGCAATGAAAAGATCTATAAACGGCTGGCTGAACACATCGGACTGCTGCCCCTGGTAATGATCACGCCCTCCGACGTGAATTTAATTCTAGGTGGGAGTGAAGAGCGGCGAAAATTTATGGATGGGGTCATATCCCAGTTTAACCAGCACTACCTCGATGACCTGCTGAAATACAACCGGGCCCTTTTGCAGCGGAATAACCTTTTAAAGCAATTTGCTTCCGGGCACTCCTTTGATCAGGGGCTGCTGGCCATGTGGGATAACCAACTGATGGTACACGGTACCCGGATCCATGCCGAACGCCAGAAATTTGTCCGGAAGCTGATCCCTGTTTTTCAGCAATACTATTCGGTGATCTCCGGGGGCAATGAACGGGTGGGATTGCTGCACCACTCCGATTTATATAAAAGTGACTTTGAAGAAGGACTGAAAGAATCGCTTCCGAAGGACCGGCTGGTTCAGTATACATCTTTTGGCATCCACAAAGATGACCTGGTTTTCAACATCGATGAATACCCCATAAAAAAACTGGGATCACAGGGACAGAAAAAAACCTACCTGGTAGCCTTAAAGCTTGCCCAGTTCGATTTTATTAAAGAAATTGCGGGAATGAATCCGATTCTGCTGCTGGACGATATTTTTGACAAACTGGACCGGGAGCGGGTGGAACAAATTGTAAAACTGGTGTCGGATGATCGCTTTGGACAAATTTTTATTACCGACACCAACCGGGAACACCTCGATGTTATGCTGGAAAAGATAGACACCGGATTCCGGATTTTCCGGGTAAATGCAGGAACCATTGAACAAAAGCCATGAGAAAAACCAATACACAATCGCTTTCCGAAGTTTTACGCGAATACATCAGCGAAATGCGGATGGACCGTAAACTCAAAGAGGTAAACGTCGTCCAGTCCTGGGAAGAAGTGCTTGGAAAAACCATTTCCCGCTATACGCGCAACGTCTATTTTTCAAAAGGCATTCTTTTCGTTGAAATGAACTCGGCTGTGGTAAAAAATGAACTTCTGATGATGCGCGAAGAGATCCGTAATCGCCTGAATGAACAGGCCGGGGAGGAGATCATCACGAAAATCGTGTTCAAATGACCCGGAGTTCTTCTATCCCGTAATTCCTTACACCTTCCAAAAAAATATTTGATTATCAAAACCTTTCAAGCCGGGAAAAGAAAAAATCGGATTCCTTGATGGCATTTGCATCGCTGTCGGATCCATGGACGGCATTTTGCTGTAAATTGGTTCCATACAATTTACGCACTGTTCCCTCTTCCGCTTTTTCAGGATTGGTGGCACCAATCAGTTCCCGGAAAGCATCCACGGCATTTTCTTTTTCCAGAATGGCCGCAATGACCGGCCCCGAACTCATAAAATCAACCAGCGAATCGTAGAATGGTTTTCCCTTATGTACCGCATAGAAAGCACGGGCCTGATCCGGTGTCAAACGGTTCATTTTCATTGCTTTAATCTCGAATCCTGCATCGTTGAAAATCTTCAGGATAGCCCCTGAATAATTTTTTTTGAAAGCCGTCGGCTTGATCATGGTTAAGGTGATGTTTCCTGCCATTGTGTGATAATTTTTAAACGTTCGAATCGGAGACAATATTAACAAAATTTGAGAAGAATGGCCTTTGCTTGCGCAGGAGATTTTATATCTTTGTCATTTCTAAATTTTAAAGGATTTGAAAAACACTGGAAATGAGACTATTGCTTCCATAAAGAAGCTTCTGGCGACAAACCCCGGAAACCTGGTGGTGGTTCCCCATGAAAATCCCGACGGGGATGCCATTGGCGCAGCCATTGGGTTGAGCGAAGTGCTCCGGAATTTCGGTCACCAGGTAAACATCATCGCTCCCAATGATTACCCGGATTTTTTTAAGTGGTTTTCTTCCGGCATTGAAGTGGTGTTGTATGATAAGGAAAAATCCCGGGCAAAAAGGATCCTCAAAAACGCCTCGGTCTTAATATGTGTTGACTTCAATGAACCCCGCCGGGCCGGTCGTATGGAAAAACACCTGACCGGGTTTTCCGGTCCGTCCCTACTGATCGACCACCACCCGGACCCTGCCTCCTTTACCGATCACATCATCTCTGAAATCCAATACAGTTCCACTGCCGAACTGGTGTATGATGTTTTAAAGGAGACCGGACTGGAATCCTATTTGACAATGGAGGCAGCAGAAGCTTTATTTACAGGCATCATGACCGACACGGGTTCGTTCAGTCATAACATCTCCCGGCCGAACCTTTTCAGGGTGGTAGCTGCGTTGATGGAGTGGGGGATTGCTGCGGAAAAGATCCATTCAAATGTTTTTCACAATTTCTCACCCCAGCGAATGAAACTGCTGGGGCATTGCCTGAATAAAAAAATGGAGATCTTTCCCGAATACCGGGCGGCACTGATTTCCATTTCGAAAAGAGAGCTCGAGGAATTTAACTTTAAACCCGGCGACACAGAAGGATTCGTTAATTATCCCCTTTCGGTAAATAATATTGTTTTCAGCGCGTTATTTATTGAAAAGGAAGAAAAAATTAAAGCCTCTTTCCGTTCCAAAGGGGATTTCCCGGTCAATGAGTTCTCCAGGAAACATTTCGGGGGCGGGGGCCACCGGAATGCCGCCGGGGGCGAGGATAACGGAACACTGGAAGCAACCATTGACAAGTTCAGGCAACTTTTACCAGAGTATATGCATCAATTAAATAAAACCGTTATTTAAAGCAAAACAGAATGATCCGAAACAAAAAAACGGAAAAGGCAACGCATGGACGATCAGCAACCATCCAATATTCTGAATTTCAACAAAAACAGGAAAACAAAAAAAATTAAATAACAACATTCTCATGAAGCACATAGTAACAGGATTAATTTTAATATTTGCAGGAGCAGCGCTCTTTTCCTGCCAGGATAACGACCTGGAGGAGCGGCGACAGGCGGAATTACAGAAGCTGAATAACTACATCGAGGAGAATTACCCCGATCTGGAGCCGACGGCCTCGGGTTTATATTTCATTGAACTGGAGGAGGGCACCGGCGATTCCATTCAGGTGAACGACCGCGTGCAGTTTTTCTTTGATATGTGGACCCTCGATACCCTTACCGTTGCTCAGAGCGGCCGTTATGAACCTCTTGAAGTAAATGTTCTGCCTCCCAGCCAGCTGGGGTCTTCGGCGCAGAGCATCGAGCAGATGCTGGGGCTGCACGAGGCGCTTTCCTATATGAAAAAGGGTAGCAAGGCGCGGCTGATACTGCCTTCCCAGCTTGCCTTCGGCCAATACGGCAATTATTCGGTCGGCGGCTTTACCAGCCTGATCATGGAAGTGGAAGTTTATAAAGTTTATCCCTTCGAAGCAGATGATGAGGAGGAGGTGGTGGAATAATTTGATCTGATACTCCATGGGCAGGACCGAACTCCTGAAAAAATTACTCCCCGGGTTTATCCCCCTGCTTGAATTTGTTCGCCAAAAGCGGCAACAAAAACACCTGGCAAAGGAAGAATGGGTCCCCTGGGTCGATGAATCGGGAAAGATAAAAGGACAAATGCCGCGCAGCAAAGCACATGACGGAAGCAAGCGGCTTCACCCCGTGGTTCACCTGCATGTTTTCAACGGGAAAAAAGCCATCCTCCTTCAAAAACGCCCCGCATCCAAGCTAATCCAGCCCGGAAAGTGGGATACCGCCGTCGGAGGCCATATTTCCGCCGGGGAAACCCCTGAGGAAGCGCTGAAAAAGGAGGCGGAAGAGGAGATGGGAATGCGCGGTTTTTCTTCCCGGTTGCTGAAAGTGTATAAATGGGAATCCCCTGAGGAGGCCGAATTGATCCACCTTTTCGTTACCCACGATTCTAAAAAATACGTACCCGATTCGGAGGAGGTGGATGAAGCCCGGTTCTGGACGCCCCGCCAGATTGAAAAACAACTGGGAAAAGGGGTCTTCACCCCCAATTTTGAACATGAATTCGGATTTTTAAAAAATCAGGGGCTTTTATAAGCCCAACCCAAAGCGATGAGCCCTGTTCCGGTTCCGACCCTATCCGCAGGTCCCGGTACCACTTTCGGTAAATCCGCCTTTTCCGCTACCGTAACCTTTTCTGCTGTTAATCCGCACCTATTTCCTTTCCGGGAATGCGTCCCCGGTTAAACCCCCAGCAGAAAGATGGCCGGTTGCTTGTGCAAGTCTGGAACTTCCTTTTTCCATTGCCCGATGGGTTTGGTGGCAATGAAGGCATTTTTCCCGGTCAGGTTCGCCGCAATGCAAAGAAGGGTAGGGGGTGAAGCGGCCTTCAGGATGTCATTCACCAGCTGATTATTCCGGTAGGGGGCTTCGATGAATATCTGCGTCTGCCCGCTGTTTTTAGCCGTCATTTCGAGTGCCCGGATCGCCCGGATCCGTTCCCCTTTCCGGACGGGCAAATAGCCGTTAAACGCAAAATTCTGCCCGTTAAGCCCCGAGGCCATGAGGGCCAGAAAAACCGACGAAGGCTCGTGGCCGTAGCTC